>DAHUYF010000139.1 GCA_027315365.1 Rhodospirillales bacterium
CGCGGCGCGGCAACCGGCCGGAGGGGCGCGGCGATGGCGGAGAGCATCGAGCACAAGGGATACACCATCGCCCTGCTGGGCGGCGCCGGCGGCTGGCGCGTCTACATCCGCCCGCCGACCGCGGCGATGATTCGGGCCGAGCTGCCGGCGACGCTGAACCGCGACGAGGCGGTCGCCGCCGCCACCCGCCTGGTCGAGGCGGCGATCGCCGCCGCACCGCCGGCGCGCGGACGCCGCTAGCGCCATCCCCCGGAAGTTTCTTGTGACAAAATAAGGGCGCGGCCGTTCACCACGGGCACGCAGCTCGATTTGCAACGATGAGCGCCTAAGTTGAGAGTGCTCAGGCAGTTGAGCCGGTCGGAGGGGTCCCATGGCTCATTATCGCTGCTATCTCCTCGATGGGAGGGGAAAGATCGTGAAGTCGGAGGACATCGAAGCGGCCAGCGACGCCGACGCCGTCGAGCTTGCGCGCCGAAGCCTGGCGAAGCACGAGTCTCACGCCTTCGAGCTGTGGCGCGGACGCGAGCGCCTGCGCAAGGAGGCGCGGCCCATCGCCTGCGCCTGAGCCGTTCAGCCGCGGCCGGCCGTCTCCGCCGCGGTCAGCAGCGCGCGCACCCGGCGGTAGCCGTCGTCGATCGGCGGCAGCGCCGGCGGCGCGACGCTCGCCTCGAGCACGCGCCGGCCCCGCGCCCGCGCCCGCACATAGGCTGCGAGTTCCGGATCGGCCAGGATGGCCGCGACCACCCGCCCTTCGACCCCCGGCGGCGGCGCGGTGTTCTCCGCCCGCACCGCCCGGTGCACCTCCTCGACATAGGCCATCGCGTCGAGGATGAGGTCGGGATCTTCGCTCTCCTGGGTCATGACGTCCTCCGGACGGACGCGGCCGGTGAGCATATCGGCGCCGCCGGCCGTTCATGGCTGTGCGGGGGCCGACGGCACGCGCGTGTGGGGACCGCCGCCCGACGAGCGCGCGGAGGAACCATGGATCACTCCCGCGCCAACGGGGCGGTCGCATACCCCGCCCCCGCACCTTGACCGCGCCGATCGGCGCCGCCCGCCTATCGGGAACAGCGGCGCGCGGCGCCGGTTCGCCGCGGTCGGGAAAATCCTGCGCGCTTTGCTAAGCTGCGGCCTGCCGCGCCCATCCGCCGCAGGAACCGCATGCCGAAGGCCCTCGCCTGTCTCCTCCTTGCCGCCGCGCTCTCGGGCTGCGCGGCACAGAGCGCCCGCGAGGAGAGCGACGACACCGTCCAGATCCTGTCCACCCGCTCGAACGATGCGAATTACCTCGTGCTGTTCCTCAACCGCGAGACCTTCCTCTATAACGGCGACCTGCCGGCCGACCGCATCGGCATCATCGCGTCGCGGCTGGAACGCATCGGCTGCCGCGAGCCGCGCCTGCTGCGCGAGAAGCCGCAGCCGCAGGGCGGCACGTGGATGTTCGGGCGCCCCCGGATCGTCTATTACAGCGAATGGAAATGCGTCTGAGGCGCCGATGGAAGAGCCCGATCTCGCCCGGCTGATGCAGCAATGGCATGATTTCTACACGCTCATCGGCACCGCCGCGGCGACGCTGATCGGGCTGATGTTCGTCTCCGCCTCGATCGGCGGCGGCTACATGACCGAGGACCGCCGGCCCGGCATCCGCGCCTTTTTCAGCCCCACCATCTTCCATTTCTCCGCCACCCTGGTCGCCTGCCTGATCGTCTCGATGCCGGTGGCGGCCTGGACGGTGCTGGGCGCGCTGCTGCTCGGCTGCGGCCTGGCCGGGCTGGCCTATGCCGCCGCGATCTGGCGGCAGATGGACCGGCGCGGCTTCCTGCGCGAGATCGATGCCGAGGATCGCCTGTGGTATGCGCGGGCGCCGGTGGCCTGCCACCTGCTGGTCGTCCTCGCCGCCGCGCTGCTGCTGGCGCGGCTGCCGGTCGGCATCGATCTGCTGGCGCCGGCGCTGGTGCTGCTGCTGCTGGTCGGCATCCGCAACGCCTGGGACATCACGCTCTGGGTGGTGATGCGCTCGGACCGCAAATAGCGCCGGCTCACTCCAGCGTCAGCGCCCAGCTGTCGAGCGGATAGGCGATGGCAAAGCCGCCGGCGGCGCCGATGACGCAGCCGATGGCCGCGGCCGATGGCAGCGTCGCCCAGCCAAGCCCGCCGGTCACGATCCCGGCCACGGCCGCCGTGCCCACGCCCACGGCCGCTCCCGCGGCGCAGCCCATCGCCGAGCCGGCGATGATGTGGCGGCTGCGCGAGACGACGAGTCCGCCGGCGAAGATGGCCGGCTCGACCCGGAGGCGAACGGCGTCGGTGAGGGTGGCGCCGGCACCGGCGGCGCGGTGCAGGCCGCGGCGAATCGCGCGCTCGCCGATCACGCTGCCCAGCGCCAACCCCACCGCCAGCATCAGGACGATGAGGGGAGAGAATTTGAGCCCTGCCGTTCTCGCGATGAGGCGCATGGCAACCTTCTCCGACGTACGTCTCGAACGTCAACAGCGAGGGGCGGCACCTCTCGGCAACCCGGCCCGCGCCGAGCGGATGGAGTATCTCCTGTTTAGCCCATCATGGTAAAGCCGGGCTTAAGGCGGCCGCATCGATCGGCTAGGCTTTTACGCGCTCTTGTCCCGTCCCGCCCCGAACCGGTGATTGCCCGCCCGCCATGCCCCTTGCCGTCCTCTGCCGCGCGCTCGGGCCGCCCGAACGCCTGAGCCTCGAAGAGCTGCCGCCGGCGCCGCTCGGCCGCGGCGAAGCCCGGATCGCGCTGCGCGCCTGCGGCATCAACTTCCCCGACACGCTCACCATCCTCGGCCGCTACCAGCACAAGCCGCCGCTGCCCTTCACCCCGGGCGTCGAGAGCGCCGGCATCATCGCCGAGCTGGCGCCCGACGTGGCCGGCTGGCGCGTCGGCGATCGCGTCATCACCCGCCAGCGCGTCGGCGGCTACGCCGAGGAGATCGTGCTGCCTGCGGCGCAGCTGATCCCGCTGCCGCCGGGCTTCAGCTTCGCCGAGGGTGCCGGCTTCGCGGTCGCCGGCATCACCGCCTATCACGCCCTGGTCCAGCGCGCCGCGCTGCGTCCGGGCGAGACGCTGCTGGTGCACGGTGCGGCCGGCGGCGTCGGCCTCGCCGCGGTCGAGCTGGGCAAGCTGCTCGGCGCGCGGGTGATCGCCACCGCCTCGAGCGCCGAGAAACGCGCCGTCGCCCGCGCCCGCGGCGCCGACGCGGTCATCGACTACACCGCCGAGGATTTCGTCGCGGCGGTGCGCCGGCTCACCGGCGGCGACGGCGCGGACGTGGTCTTCGATCCCGTCGGCGGCGAGGTGCTGGTGCAATCGCTGCGCGCGCTGGCCTGGGGCGGCCGCCTGCTGATCGTCGGCTTTGCCGCCGGCGCGATCCCGGCGCTGGCGGCCAACCGCATCCTGCTGCGCAGCGCCACGGTGCTCGGCATCCGCGCCGGCGAGGCCTCGCGCCGGGAGCCGCACCTCGCCGAGGCCGCGCTCGCGGCGCTGCTGGCTCATGCCGGCGAGGGCCGGCTGCGGCCGCACATCGCCGCGGCGCTGCCGCTCGCGCGCTATGCCGACGGCATGCGGCTGCTGATGGAGCGCCAGGCGATCGGCCGCGTCGTGCTGCTGCCCGGCGGCGAGGCGACGCCCGCCGGACCGTGACGCCGCCTGCGCTTTTCAGCCCTGGCCCGGCAGCCGGTGCGTCTGGAAGTCGTCGCGCAGCTTGGTCTTGAGCAGCTTGCCGGTGGCGGTGTGCGGCAGCGCCTCGACGAAGACGACATCGTCGGGGATCCACCACTTCGCCACCTTGTCCTGATAGAAGGACAGCAGCTCCTCGCGGGTGACGCTGGCGCCGGCCTTCTTCTGGACGATGAGCAGCGGCCGCTCGTCCCATTTCGGGTGATGCACGCCGATCACCGCCGCCTCGGCCACCGCCGGGTGGGCGACGGCGACGTTCTCCAGTTCGATCGAGCTGATCCACTCGCCGCCGGATTTGATCACGTCCTTGGAGCGGTCGGTGATCTGGATGTAGCCTTCCTCGTCGATGGTGGCGACGTCGCCGGTCGGGAACCAGCCGTCGCGCAGGGGGTTGCCGCCCTCGCCCTTGAAATATCCGCGCGCGATCCACGGGCCCTTCACCAGCAGGTCGCCGAACGCCTTGCCGTCCCAGGGCAGGTCGCGGCCGGCGCTGTCGACGATCTTGAGATCGACGCCGAAGAGCGCGCGGCCCTGCTTGCCCTTGACCGCGAGCCGGTCGTCGAGGCTGCGCCCCTGATGCACCGCCTTGAGCTGCGACACCGTGCCGAGCGGGCTCATCTCGGTCATGCCCCAGGCGTGCAGCACCTCGACGCCATGCTCGACCTCGAAGGCGCGGATCATCGCCGGCGGGCAGGCCGAGCCGCCGATCACCGTGCGCTTCAGCGCGGTGAAGCGGTGATTGGTCTCGGCCATGAACTGGAGGAGGCCGAGCCACACGGTGGGCACGCCGGCGCTGAACGTCACCGTCTCGCCCTCGAACAGCTCGAACAGGCTCTTGCCGTCGAGCGCCGCGCCGGGGAAGACCAGCTTGGCGCCGACCAGCGGGCAGGCATAGGCGAGGCCCCAGGCGTTGGCGTGGAACATCGGCACCACCGGCAGCACCACGTCCTGGGCCGAGAGCCGCATCGCATCGGGCAGCGCCGCGGCGTAGGAATGCAGCACGGTCGAGCGCTGCGAATAGAGCACGCCTTTGGGATTGCCGGTGGTGCCGGAGGTGTAGCACAGCGAGGAGGCCGCCTCCTCGTCGAGCGGCGGCCAGTCGTAATCGCCGCTCTCCGCCGCCACCAACTCCTCGAAGACCAGCGCGTCCTGCAGCTCGGCCGGCAGATGCGCGCGGTCGGTCATCGCCACCCAGCCGCGCACCTTGGGGCAATGCGGCTTGAGCTTGGCGACGAGCGGCGCGAAGGTCAGGTCGAAGAAGACGTACTGATCCTCGGCGTGGTTGACGATATAGACGATCTGCTCGGCGAAGAGGCGCGGGTTGATGGTGTGGCAGACCGCGCCCATGCCGGAGACCGCATAATAGATCTCGAAATGGCGAAATCCGTTCCAGGCGAGGGTGCCGATGCGGTCGCCCGCGGTGACGCCGAGGCGCTGCAAGGCCTGCGCCAGCTGGCGCGCCCGCCGGTGGGCCTCGCGATAGGTATAGCGGTGGATCGGCCCTTCGATCGTGCGCGAGACGATCTCGGTGCCGCCATGAAAGCGGTCGGCGAAGCTGATCAGCGACGAGATCAGCAGCGGCCGATCCTGCATCAAACCGTGCATAGGTGCCTCCCAGAGCCCCTCGTCGGGCCTTGTTCTGTCGCCATCCCTTAGCGCAGGAAACGCCGCCGGGGCAAGCCGGCCGGGCTCAGCGGAGCGCCCGGACGAAGGCCATCCAGTTGCCCTCGGGCGAGGCGCAATCGGCGAGGCCGGGCCGGTCGCTGGCGCTGAGCGTCAGCCCGCGGAAGCGCCAGAGCTTGCGCCAGGTCTCCAGGCTGCCGAGCGCCGTCCCGCGCACCCGGCGCTCGATCCGGCGGTGCATATAGGCGCGGCCGAGGGTGGCGTAGACGGCCAGCCCCACACCCAGCGCCGCGAGCCCGGGAACGGCGCCGCGCCACAGCCACAGCGCCGCCGCCAGCGCCAGGAAGCCGTAGACCCAGATGTTGCCGTCGGCTTCGGAGGCGACCGGGCTGTCGATGTGGGTGAGGCGGCGCGGCTCGATGCGCAGCACGAGCCGGCCCTCGGCGTCGAGCCGGCGCAGCGCCGCCAGCAGCGCCTCGGCGCTTTCCGGTGCGGTCTCGGAGGGGAGGTCGCCATCCATGATGGCGGCGAGCATAGCCGCGCCGCGCCTGCAACGCAGCCGCCGTGCCAGGGAAAATACGCGGTTAACAACCCGTTTAGCTGTCCCTGGCAGAATGGCCGGATGGCTCGTCGCCGCCCCAATCCGTCCGCCGGCAGCGGATCACCGGCTCTGCTGGCGCAGCAGCACCTGCTGGCGCTGGTCGGAGGTCAGCCGGCTCTCGTAGATCGCGATCTGGTTCTGCCGCGCGTTGGCGACGCCGAGCTCGGCCGCCTGGCCATAGAGCCAGAAGGCGCCGAGCGCGTCCGCCGGCATGCCGATGCCGTTGAGCTTGCACCAGGCCAGCACCTCGACCGCGCGCGGATCATGGTCGGCGGCGCTCTTCTCCAGCAGGGCGGTGTCGCGCGGCCCGAGCTGCCTGGCGCGCACCTTGGCGATGATCTGGTCCAGCGTCGGCGCGGTCGAGGGCGCGGCCGGCCGGGGCTGGTCGCGCAGCTCCTTCTCGCAGGCGGCGTCCTCGGTCGTCAGGCAGTGATAGGCGCCGTCGAGATCGTAGAACTGCGCCGAGGCCGTCGACGGCGGCAGCAGCGCCAGCATGGCCGGCAGTACGAAAAGGAACCATCGTCGATGCTTCATGTCCGCCATCATAGCGCAACCGGCGCCGTCCTGCTGGGGCTGCTCGGCGTCCTGTCGCTCGCCGGCTGCGGCGACCTGACGCTCACCAACGTGCCGCAGGCGGGACTGCTGCTCGACCGGCCGCCGCCGCCGGTGACCGTGGTGCGCGACGGCCCCGCGGGCGTGCTGGTCGCCGGGCCGGCGCCGCCGCTGGTGCCCGATGCCGCGGTCGATCTGGCGGTTGCCGAACCGCTGCGCCGGTGGCTCACCGAGACCGAGCGGCGGCAGCTCGCCGAGGCGAGCCAGCGCGCCGCCGACAACTTCACCCTGGACCCGGTGGCCTGGGCGGCGACCGACCCGACCGGCGCCAGGACCGCGAGCGGCATGGCGGTCGCGGTCGACGACGTCTTTCGCGCCGTCCGCGGCCAGATCTGCCGCGACCTCCGGCAGTCGCTGGTCAAGAACGACGCGACGCATCAGGAGCAGGTGACGCTCTGCCGCCGCGAGTTCGGCAACGATCTCTTCGTCTGGGTGGTCGGCCAGGCCAACCAGTAGCGCCACGCGCCGGCGTCAATGCCCGTTGCGCGCCGCGCCGAGGTGATCGACCACCGCGAGCAGCAGCGCCGAGACGACGAAGGCGAGCTGGATGATCACCAGCCAGAGCAGCTTGTCCGCCGGCACGTCGTCGATGTCGAAGAACAGCTCGAGCAGGTAGATCGCCGAGATCACCGCGATCGAGCCCATGATCTTGACCTTGATCGAGCCGGTATCGAGCTCGGTGAGCCAGGAGAGCCGCTCCTGCTTTTCGCCGAGGGTGATCTTGGCGACGAAATTCTCGAAGCCGCTGATCATCACCATCACCACCAGGCTGGCCACCAGCACCAGGTCGATGAGGCGCAGCGCCGCCAGCGACAGCCCCGCCTCGCCGCCGGCCAGCAGCCCCTCGGCGAGATGCGCGAGCTCGATGAAGAAGGCGGCGACGAACAGCAGCAGCACCAGCGCCAGGCCGAGATAGAGCGGCGCCAGCAGCCAGCGGCTGGCGAAGAGCACGCGCTCGATCAACCGCTCCATGATCCTTCCTCCCTGCGCCGGGCGCCGGCGCTCACCCCGCCTGGCGCAGCATGTTGCGGGCGATGACGATCTGCTGGATCTGGCTCGTCCCCTCATAGAGGCGGAACAGCCGCACGTCGCGATAGAAGCGCTCGACGCCGAAATCGGCGATGTAGCCCGAGCCGCCATGGACCTGCACCGCGCGGTCGGCGACGCGTCCCACCATCTCGGTGGCGAAATACTTGCAGCAGGCGGCCTCGGTCGAGACGTTCTCGCCGGCGTCGCGCCGGCGCGCCGCGTCGAGCACCATGCAGCGCGCCGCATAGGCCTCGGCGCGGCTGTCGGCGAGCATCGCCTGGACGAGCTGGAACTCGCCGATCGCCTGGCCGAACTGCACCCGCTCCTTGGCATAGCGCAGCATGTCGCGGATCAGCCGCTCGGCCACCCCCACCGCCACCGCGGCGATGTGGATGCGGCCGCGGTCCAGCACCTTCATCGCGGTCTTGAAGCCCTGCCCCTCCTTGCCGCCGAGCAGCGCGTCGGCCGGCACCCGGCAATCCTCGAAGATGACGTCGGCGGTATGCGCGCCGCGCTGGCCCATCTTGCGGTCGATCCGGCCGAGCTTGAGGCCGGGATTGGGCGCCTCGACCAGGAAGGCCGAGATGCCGCCCGCGCCCCTGGTCTCGGGGTCGGTGCGCGCCATGACGGTGAACAGCGACGCCTCGGGCGCGTTGGTGATGAAGCGCTTGGTGCCGTTCAGCACCCAGCCCTCGGCGGTGCGCCGCGCGCTGGTCCTGAGACTCGCCGCGTCCGAGCCGGCACCGGGCTCGGTCAGCGCGAAGGAAGCGATGATCTCGCCCGAGGCGAGGCGCGGCAGGTATCTGCGCTGCTGCTCCGCGGTGCCGTCGATGACGATGCCCTGGCTGCCGATGCCGTTGTTGGTGCCGTGCACCGACCGGAAGGCCGGCGAGGTCTGGCACAGCTCGAACAGCACCTGCACCTCCTCGCTCATGCCGAGGCCGAGGCCGCCCTGCGCCTCGGGGATGGTCATGCCGAAGAGGCCGAGCCGCCGCATCTCGTCGACGATCGCCGGCGGCACCGTGTCGGTCTCGGCCACCATCGCCTCCGCCGGCTCGAGCTGCTCGCGCACGAAACGCTGGATGGTGTCGAGGAACTGACGCAGGGTTTGCGGATCGAGCGCCACGGCGGCTCCTCCCTCATCCTTTTGCGGGAACGACTAGACAATTCCTAACGGGCGGATGGGGTCGCGATCAACCCGCAAGCGTTTACCCGGCATGCCGCTCCGCCCCGCCGCCCTCGTCATCGCCCTCGCCCTCGGCGCCTGCACCGCGCCCGAGGCCGAGGAGCCGCCCGCCGCCGCCACCGCCGAGCTGCCGCCGATCCCGTTCTGCCGCGACGAGATGATCGCCTATGTCGAGCTGGCGCGCCTCGCCCGCGCCCAGGGCGACGGCTGGACCGTGTTCCTGCCGGCGATGACCGCGCTGCGCCAGCAGATCGTCGATTGCGTCGACGACGCCGATGCGCGCTTCCATCCGCTGCGCTTCGCGCCGGCGCCGCCCGCGCCGCCGCCCCGCGTTGGCGGCCGTCCCTAGGCACAGCCGGCGGCCTTGCGGCCGGTTGCGTCGTCGCCGCGCCCGGCCTCGCGCAGTGTCGCGCCGCGCTCCGACAGGTTGGCGCGCACGCGCGTGAGCTGGTCCACCAGCGCCTCGCGCTCGGCGGGGGGAAGGCCGGCCAGCGCCTCGTTGCGCGCCTCCTCGGCCAGCGCATGCATGCGCTCCATCATCGGCGCGACCCTCTCGGTCATGTAGAGGAGCCGCGCGCGGCGATCGTTGCGATCGCGCCGCCGCTCGACCCAGCCCGACTCCTCCATCCGGTCGATCAGCCGGCCGAGGGTGATGTTCTCGACCTCCAGGATCTCGGCAAGGCCGCTCTGATTGATGCCTTCATGGCGCGACAGATGCACCAGCACCTGCCATTGCGAGCGGCTCAGCCCCAGCGCGCGGGCGCGCTGGTCGAAGCGCTTGCGCATCAGCCGCGCGATATCGTGCAGGATGAACCCGAAGCTCCGCTCTGGGTCGTATGCCATGGCGGCATGATGAGGAGCGGAGATTTGCTAAGCAAGCTTAAGTTTCCGCTGTGCGAACGCCCTCGCCTGCCGCGCGTTATCGCTGCGCATGAGAGCCCGCCGCGGAACCCGCTCCGGCTGCGCGATCGCCCTGCCGCTCGCCTTCCTGCTCTGGATCGCGCTGGCCGGGCTGGCGCTGCTGGCCGCCTATCTCGCCGCCCGCCACCTCTGACGGCGACGCGATTGCCGGCGACCCGGCCCTGGCCTATGACGCGGCACCGGGATCGGCCGGACAGCAGAGGGGAACGGGCCGGGAATGGACGCGACCTCCGGGACAGCGGCGCTGATCGTCTTCCTGGCGACGCTGGCGCTGGCCGGGCGGGTGCGCGCCTGGCTGCAGCGCCGCGCCATCCTCGACCGTCCGGTCGACCGCTCCGCCCATGCCGTGCCGGTGCCGCGCGGCGGCGGCCTCGCCGTGGTGCCGGTGCTGCTCGCCGCCTGGATCGGCCTGGCGCTGGCCGGCCGCGCTCCGGCCGGCGACGCGGCGCTGGCGGCGCTGGCGGCCGGGCTGGCGCTGCTCTCCTGGCTCGACGATCTGCGCGGCCTGCCCGCCGGGCTGCGCCTCCTCTGCCATGTCCTCGCCGTGCTCGCCGGCCTCGCCTTCCTGCCGCCGGGCGCCGTCTTCCAGGGGCTGCTGCCGCCGCTCCTCGACGGCGCCGCCACCGCCCTCCTGTGGGTGTGGTTCGTCAATCTCTTCAACTTCATGGACGGGATCGACGGCATCGCCGGCGTCGAGACGGCGGCGCTCGGCCTGGGGCTGGTGCTGGTGGCGGCGCTGTCCGGGCGCGACGACGGCAGCGCCGCGCTGGCGCTGTGCACCGCCGCGGGCGCGCTCGCCTTTCTGCGCTGGAACTGGCATCCGGCGCGGCTTTTCCTCGGCGATGTCGGCAGCGTGCCGCTGGGCTATCTCACCGGCTCGCTGCTGCTCGGGCTGGCGGCGCGCGGGTTGTGGGCGCCGGCGCTGGTGCTGCCGCTCTATTACCTCGCCGATGCCAGCGTCACGCTCGGCCGCCGCCTGCTGCGCGGCGAGCGCATCTGGCAGGCGCATCGCCAGCATTTCTATCAGCGCGCGCTGGGCGGCCCGGGCGACCACGCCGCCGTGGCGCGGCTGGTGCTGGCCGGAGACGCGGCGCTGGTCGGCTGCGCCCTCCTCGCCGTCGGCCGGCCCTGGACGGGGCTGCTCGCCGGCGCGATCGTCGCCGCCGGCCTGCTCGCCGTGCTGCAGCGCCGCGCGCGCCGCGTCGCCGCGGCGTAAGCGCGGGCGCCGGCCGGAACCGCGCTACCGATCGGCGCCTTCGCGGAAATATTGCGGGCGGACGAAGCTGCCGGCCCAGGCGCCGCGGCGGTTGTTGCGCGCTTCCGATTCATAGGGCAGGTATTGCGCGCCACGGCCATAGGCGAAGGCCAGGCCCTCGCTCACCAGCACCGCGCCGACATCCTCGCCGTGAGCGGCGCAGACGGCGAATTCGCGGGCATGGCGGTCGATGAACTCGTGATCGACATGACAGGCGAAATCGCCGCTGTCGACCAGTTGATGCAGGCGCGCCGTCGCCACCGCGCCGCAGGGCCAGACCCGGCCGCGGCCGTCGCGGCAGGTCTGCTTGCTCTCGAAGGCATCGACGCCGAAGAGCCGCAGCCGCTGGCCGAAGCAGGCGATGCCGAGCATCGACAGCGCGCAGTGCGGCGGACGCCAGGCCAGCGTATCGCCGTCGACGACGCTGTAGCGGTCGGGATCTTTGGCCGGCCGCAGCCAGCGCCCCATCCCCCAGCCGGCAACGAGCAGCGGCAGCAGCAGCACCGCCGCGGCGACCGCCAGCCGGCGGCGCCCCGCGGTCACGCCTTGACCACCGTGCCGGCGCTGATGCCGGCACGGGCGCAGGCGTTGCGCGTGTCGACCACCAGCGGGCAGTGCTGCACCAGGCCGTGGTAATCGACGCCGTCGTGATCGGTGCAGATCAGCGCCACGTCGACGCTGCGCGCGGTCTCGGCGCTGAGCGCCACCGAGCGGCGCCCGGCCAGTTCCGCATGCTCGCGCGAGCGCTGGATCTCCGGCACGAAGGGGTCGTGATAGAGCGTGCTGGCGCCCTTGGCCTCGAGCAGCTCCATGATCTTGAGCGACGGGCTCTCGCGGAGATCGTCGACGTTCTTCTTGTAGGCGACGCCGAGGATCAGCACGCGCGCGCCTCTGAGCCCCTTGCCGGCCTGCCGGTCGAGCGCCGCCTGCAGCCGCTCGACGACATAGCGCGGCATCGCCGTGTTGATCTCGCCGGCGAGCTCGATGAAGCGCGTCGAGATGTCGTATTCGCGCGCCTTCCAGGTGAGATAGAAGGGGTCGATCGGGATGCAGTGCCCGCCCAATCCGGGCCCGGGATAGAACGGCATGAAGCCGAACGGCTTGGTCGCCGCCGCCCGGATCACTTCCCAGATGTCGATGCCCATCGCCTCGTAGACCATCTTGAGCTCGTTGACGAGCGCGATGTTGACGGCGCGGAAGATGTTCTCGGTGAGCTTCACCGCCTCGGCGGTCTCGGCCGACGAGACCGGGATGGTGCCGGCGACGAACTGGTCGTAGAGCGCGGTGGCCAGCGCCAGCGCCGCGGCGCCGTCGCCGCCGACCACCTTGGGAATCTTGGTGGTGCTGTACTGGGCGTTGCCGGGATCCTCGCGCTCGGGCGAGTAGGCGAGAAAGAAATCGACGCCCGATTTGAGGCCGCCGCGCTCGAGGATCGGCAGCATCACCTCGCGCGTGGTGCCGGGATATGTCGTCGATTCCAGCACCACCAGCTGGCCGCGGCGCAGATGCGGCGCGATGGCTTCGCTGGTGCCGACGATGAAGGAGAGATCGGGTTCGCGATGGCGGGTCAGCGGCGTCGGCACGCAGATCAGCACGGCGTCGACCGCCGCGAGCTCGGCGAAATCGGCGACGGCGCGGAAGCGGCCGCTCGCCACCAGCCCGGCGATGGCGGCGTCCGGGATGTGGCGGATGTAGGAGCGGCCGGCGTTGAGCCGCGCCACCTTGGCATCGTCGATGTCGAAGCCCACCACGCGGAAGCCGGCGCCGGCGATCGCCCCCACCAGCGGCAGCCCGACATATCCCAGGCCGATGACGCCGACCGTCGCCTCGCGGGCAAGGAAACGCCGGCGCAGCGCTTCGACGTCGGTACGCTCCTGGGATTTGCTCGACACGGCCTGTTCCGCTGCTGTTCGCCGGCGACGGCGCGGCGCGTTGCTTAGCATGGCCCCCACCCCCGCTCAAGCCGCGCGGGCGGCGTGACATCGCCGGCCGAGCGGTTATTGTCGCCGGCGATGGAAGCGGTATTGGCAGGCAGCGCACCGATCGTCGTCACCGGCGCCGGAGGCTTCATCGGCCGCGCCCTGGTCGAGCGCCTGGCGGCGCGCGGCACGCCGGTGGTCGCCGTGCTGCGCCGGCCGATGGCGCTGCCCGCGGGCGCGGCGCCGCGCATCCTCGGCGACATCACCCCCGCCACCGAGTGGGCGCCGCTGCTGGCCGGAGCGCGGGCGGTGGTGCATCTCGCCGGGCATGCCCACGCGCCGGCGGCGGATGCGCGCTGGATCGAGCATGAGGCCGAGGCGGCCGCCGGGCTCGCGCGGCACGCCGCCGGCGCCGGCGTGGCGCGGCTGGTGCTGCTGAGCTCGATCAAGGTGCTGGGCGAGCGCACGACCGACCTGCCCTTCGGCGCCCAGCGGCCGCCGGCGCCGGAGGACGCCTATGGCCGCGCCAAGCAGCGCATCGAGGAGGCGATGCGCGCGGCCGCCGGCGGGCGGCTCGCCATCATCCGTCCGCCGCTGGTCTACGGGCCCGGGGTGAAGGCGAATTTCCTCGCCCTCCTCCGTCTCGTCGACAGCGGCCTGCCGCTGCCTTTCGCCGGCATCGACAACCGCCGCAGCCTGGTCTTTCTCGGCAATCTGCTGGACCTGATCGAGGCGGCGCTCGCCCATCCCGCGGCGGCGGGCGGCAGCTTCCTGGTGCGCGACGCGGAGGACGTCTCGACGCCGGAGCTGGCGCGCCGCATCGCGGCGGCGCTCGGCCGGCCGGCGCGGCTGCTGCCCTGCCCGCCGGCGCTGCTGCGGGCCG
>DAHUYF010000160.1 GCA_027315365.1 Rhodospirillales bacterium
GCTAACGATCGGTTACTGAGCCGATTTTCCGCCTCGCGTGCCGGCCGCACCGGGCCGAGGTCGGGGCGGATGGCCCGATCGCGGGCAGGGCGCTATCATCGCCGTGCCATGTCGGTGCGCAACCTCGACAAGCTGTTCAAGCCGACATCGGTGGCGCTGATCGGCGCCACGGACCGGGCGGGGGCGGTGGGGGCGGTGGTGCTGCGCAATCTGCGCCGCGCCGGGCTGAAGGCGTCGCTCTCCCTGGTCAACCCGCATCGCCGCGAGCTCGACGGCCTGCCGGTCCATCCCGACGTGGCGAGCCTGCCCGAGGCGCCCGATCTCGCGGTCATCGCGACGCCGCCTGCTTCGGTGCCGGGGCTCATTGCCGAGCTCGGCGCACGCGGCACCAAGGCGGCGGTGGTGATCACCGCCGGCTTCGGCGAGCTGGGTGCGCGCGGCGCGGCGCTGCAGCAGCAGATGCTGGCCGCGGCGCGGCCGCATCTGCTGCGGCTGATGGGCCCCAACTGCGTCGGCGTCATGGTGCCCGGGATCGGCCTCGACGCCAGCTTCTCGCATATCGCACCGCTGCCCGGCGACCTCGCCTTCGTCAGCCAGTCCGGCGCGATGATCACCGCCGTGCTCGACTGGGCAGTGCCGCGGCGCATCGGCTTCTCGCATGTGGTCTCGCTGGGCGACATGGCGGATGTCGATTTCGGCGACATGCTCGACTATCTCGCCGGCGATGCCGGGACGCGGGCGGTGCTGCTCTATATCGAAGGCGTCACCGAGGCGCGGAAATTCATGTCGGCCGCGCGCGCCGCCGCGCGCAGCAAGCCGCTGCTGGCGGTGAAGGCCGGCCGCTTTGCCGAAGGCGCGCGCGCCGCGCACTCGCACACCGGCGCGCTCGCCGGCTCGGACGCGGTCTATGACGCCGCCTTCCGCCGTGCCGGCATGCTGCGCGTCGACACCATGGCGGAGCTGTTCGAGGCGGTGGAGACGCTGGCGCTGACCCGGCCGCAGCAGGGCGACCGCCTCGCCATCCTGACCAATGGCGGCGGCCCCGGCGTGCTCGCCACCGACGCGCTGATCGCGCTGGGCGGCAGGCTCGCCGAGCTCGGGCCGGAGACGCTGGCCAAGCTCGACGCGGTGCTGCCGGCGACCTGGAGCCGCGGCAATCCCGTCGACATCATCGGCGACGCGCCGGGCAGGCGCTATGCCGGCGCGCTCGGGATCCTGCTCGCCGATCCCGGGCTCGACGCCGTCCTCGTTCTGAACGCGCCTACCGCGCTGGCGCGGCCGAGCGAGGCGGCGCGCGCCGTGATCGACACGCTGGCAGCGGTGCCGGCGGGAAGCCTGGTCGGGCGCAACGTGCTGACCTCGTGGCTCGGCGAGCGCATAGCGGCGCCGGCGCGCCGGCGCTTTGCCGAGGCGCGCATCGCCACCTACGAGACGCCGGACGCCGCGGTGCGGGGGTTCATGCATCGCGTGCAGTACCGGCGCAACCAGGAGCTGCTGCTCGAGACACCGCCGGCGCGGACCGAGGATTTCACCCCCGACATCGCGGCGGCGCGCCGGGCGATCGCGCCGGCGCCGGGTGCGGCACCCGCCTGGCTCGATGCCGAACAGGTCGCCGCCGTGCTCGCCGCCTATGGCATCCCGCTGCCGCAGAGCCGCATCGTCGGCGATGCCGATGCCGCCGCCGCCGCGGCCGGCGCCCTGGGCTTTCCCGTGGCGCTCAAGATCCGCTCGCCCGACATCGCGCACAAGAGCGACGTCGGCGGCGTGGCGCTCAATCTCGGCAATCCCGAGCGGGTGCGCGCCGAAGCCGCGGCGATGCGCGCGCGGCTCGCCGCGGCGCAGCCGCAAGCGCGGCTCGAGGGCTTCCTCGTCCAGGAGATGGTGCAGCGGCCGGGCGCGATCGAGCTGATCGTCGGCGTGCTCGACGACGCCGTCTTCGGCCCGGTGGTGATGTTCGGCCAGGGCGGCGTCGCGGTCGAGCTGCTGCGCGACACGACGCTGGAGCTGCCGCCGCTCAACGCCGCGCTCGCCCGCGCCCAGATCGCGCGCACCCGCGTCAGCCGGCTGCTGCAGGGCTTCCGCAACCTGCCGGCGGCCGATCTGGCGGGGGTGGCGGCGGTACTCGTCCGCGTCGGGCAGCTTGCCGCCGACCATCCCGAGATCTGCGATCTCGACATCAACCCGTTGCTCGCCGATGCCGGGGGCGTGGTCGCGGTCGACGCGCGCATCCGCGTGGCGCCGGCGGCGCAGCCCGGCGCGGCGCGGCTCGCCATCCTGCCCTATCCGCGCGAGTTCGAGAGCCGCGAGACGCTGCGCGACGGCACCCGGCTGCAGCTGCGGCCGGTGCGGCCGGAGGACGAGCCGGCGCTGCAGGATCTCGCCCGGCACATGAACCCCGATGATCTCCGCCTGCGCTTCTTCACGCCGATGAAGGCGCTGCCGCACGCGCTGGCGGCGCGGCTGTCGCAGATCGACTACGACCGCGAGATGGCGCTGGTGGCGCGCCGCGACGGCGACGGCACGGCGCTGGGGGTGGCGCGGTTCTCCAGCGACCCCGACCGGCTGCGCGCCGAATTCGCGGTGGCGCTGCGCAGCGACTGGAAGGGGCGCGGGCTGGGCTTCCTGCTGATGACGCGCATCATCGACATCGCGCGCCGGCGCGGCATCGGCGAGATCATCGGCGACGTGCTGCACGAGAATGTGCCGATGCTCAAGCTGGCGCAGAGCCTGGGCTTCCGCCTCGCCGGCCATCCCGGCGATCCCGAGCTGGTGCGCGTCGTCAAGCCGCTGGCGTAGCGCCGACCGTCGCGCCGCCTCGGGCGCTCCGGGCGGGCGCCTGCGCTTGCCTATCTCTCGCGCAGACTCTCCTGTTTGTAGCGCAGCAGCGGCGACAGCAGGTAGTCGATCACCCGCCGCGATCCGGTCTTGATCTCCACCGTCACCGCCATGCCCGGCGACAGGTTGGCCAGCTTGTCTCCGAGCTGCATCTGTGAGCGATCGAGCGAAATGCCGGCGGAATAGACGAGTTCCTGTCCCTTCGGCTCACTGGCGTCGGTTTCGGCGCCGGCCGACGCGCCCTC
>DAHUYF010000161.1 GCA_027315365.1 Rhodospirillales bacterium
CGCTCGCCTCCGCGGCGGGCGGTGGGTTGGGCGCGGGTGCGGCGGCGGCCGGCGGCGGGACGGCAGCCGGCGGGGTGGCGGTCACGATGGGCACGCCAGCGGCGGCCGGCACGGCCGGCTTGGCCAGTTCGGCGGGAACCGGGCCCACGCGCTCGGGCCGCGGCCGGGCGGTCGAGGACAGGTAATACCAGATGCCGTAAGCGCAGACAGCCAGGATCATCGCCGCCAGCACCATGGCGCCGCCAGGGATGCTGCGCTCGGTCAACGGCACTGGGAAGCTGAGGTCGCGCTGCGCCTCGAAGCCCTCGGCTTCGAGTTTGAAGCGCCGCACCGCCTCCTCGCCATCGAGACCGAGATGCACGGCATAGGCCCGCACGAAGCCCAGCGCGTAGACCGGGCCGGGCAGGCGGTCGTAGCGGCCCTCCTCGATCGCTTCGAGATAGGCCGCGCGGATGCGCAGCGCCGAGGCGACGCGGGGGATGTCGCTGCCGTAGCTGTCGCGGGTCTCGCGCAACAGCTGCCCGACGCTGCGGCGTCGGCCCGGCCGGATATCGGCCACCGCCTCCGCTGCCCCTGCCTGCGCTTCCCCCGTCGCTGCCGCCTCGTCGGGGGTATCCTTGCGTCGCGAGAAGATCGCCATTCGCCTGAACCGGTCTGTGCTTGCCACCTATGGAATACGGCAAGGATAAGGTGAAAAAACCGTAAAAGCCGACGCTTCGACCGCGGCTGTTCGCCTCAGGATATCAAAGGGAGCCTCGCGGCCGCAATGATTGATGGCGCGAATGCCCGGGTGTTCAGAGGGCCACGGCATGATCGCGGGCGAAATCATGCAGCTTGCCGCGCAGCGTCCGCGGCGGCAGCGTCGCCAGGCCGGCGAGGAGCGCCTCGAGCGGCGCCAGCTCCAGGCTGCGGACCATCGCCTTGACCGGCCCGATCGACGCCGGCGCCATGGACAGGGTGCGGAAGCCGATACCGATGAGCGCCATGGCGTCGAGCGGCTGGCCGGCCATCTCGCCGCACAGGGTCAGCGGCACCTTGGCCGCGTCGCAGGCGCGCGCCACCTCGCTCAGGAGCTGCAGCACGGGTACCGAAACCGGGTCGTAGCGCTCGGCGAGCCGCGGATTGCCGCGATCGGCGGCGAACAGGAACTGCACGAGGTCGTTGGTGCCGACCGAGAGGAAATCGATCCGCGACAGCAGCTGCGGCAGCTCCCAGAACAGTGCCGGCACCTCGAACATGATGCCGACCTCGATCTTGGCGGGCAGGCTGCCGCCGCGTGCCCCGGCGCGCTCGAGTTCGAGATCGAGCATGGCCCGCGCGGCGTCGAGTTCGCCGATCTCGGCGATCATCGGGAACATGACGCGCAGCCGCCGCCCGGCGGCGGCGCGGATCAGCGCGCGCAGCTGCTGGCGCAACAGCGCGGGGCGGTCGAGCCCGATGCGGATGGCGCGCCAGCCCATGGCCGGGTTCTCGTCCTCGATCTCGGCCATGTAGGGCAACAGCTTGTCGCCGCCGATATCCAGCGTGCGGAAGGTCACCGGGCGTTCGCCGGCGTGCTCGAGCACCCGACGGTAGATCGAGGCCTGCTGGCTCACCGTCGGGAAGTCGTGGCGCATCATGAACAGCAGCTCGGTGCGGAACAGGCCGACGCCCTCGGCGCCGGTGTCGTCGAGATGAGGCAGGTCAAGCAGCAGCCCGGCATTGAGCTGCAGCGCTACGCACGTGCCGCAGCGCGTGGTCGCCGGCAGGTTGCGCAGCGCGGCGTAGCTCAGGCGCTGTCCCAGGCGCAGCTCCAGCCGCGCCGCCACCGCCTGCTGAATGTCCTCGCTCGGCCGCAGGAAGACTTGCTGCTCGTCGGCGTCGACCACCACCAGGTCGCCAGCCTCTACCTTCTCCAGCACGTCCTTGGCGCGGCCGATGACCGGGATGTCGAGAGCGCGCGCCACCACCGCGACATGCGCGGTGGGCGATCCCTCCTCCAGCACCAGCCCTTTGAGCCGCCGCCGGTCGTAGTCCAGCAGCTCCGCCGGCCCCATGCTGCGGGCGATGAGGATGAACTCGGACGGCAGCGCCGCCTCGACGGCGAAGTGGCGGCCGGCGAGATGCTGCTGCAGTCGACTGGCGAGATCCTCGAGATCGGCGAGGCGCTCGCGCAGATAGGGATCGCTCACCTTGCTCATGCGCGCGCGCGTCTCGTCCTGCACCTTCTGCACCGCCGCCTCGGCGGTGAGGCCGCTGCGCACGGCGTCGGTCATGCGCTGCAGCCAGCCGCGATCGGCGGCGAACATGCGGTAGGTCTCGAGAACGTCGCGATGCTCGCCGCCGGCGGCGATGTCGCTCTGCGCGAGCAGATCGTCGATCGCGCTCTGCATCGCATCGATCGCCGCGCGCAGCCGCACCAGCTCGGCCTGCGGATCCTCGGCGACGACCTGGCGGATGACGACACGCGGCTCGTGCAGCACGGCGACGCCGATGGCGAGCCCGGCATTGAGCTTGACCCCGTCGAGCCGGGTCGGCAGCAGGCCGATGCCGTTGGATGGCGCCAGCTCGACCGGGCTCACCAGCTCGCCGCTGGCGGCGAGCTCGGCGAGAACCATGGCGATGGTCTGCAGCGCCTCGATCTCGTCCTCGGTGTAGTTGCGCTGGGTGCGGTTCTGCACGACCAGGACGCCGAGCACGCGGCCGCCGCGCAGGATCGGCACGCCCATCAGCGAGTGATAGACCTCCTCGCCGGTCTCCGGACGGTAGGCGAAATCGGGATGTGATTGCGCGTCCGCGAGGGCCAGCGGGCTGGCGGTGGCGGCGACGACGCCGACCAGGCCCTCGCCGACGCGCAATCGGGTGCGGTGCACCGCCTCCGGGCGCAGCCCCTCGGTGGCGAACAGCTCGAGCACCTCGCCGGCGCGCATGACATAGCAGGAGCAGACTTCGGCCACCATGTCGGCGGCGACGATGCGCACGACCTCGTTGAGCCGCTCTTGCGCCGTGCCCGAGCCCGCCATCACGTCCCGCAGCCGGCGCAGCAGGCGGCGGGAACCGGTGGCTGCCTCCATCACGCGCCTGCCCGGGAGCGACCGCCCCTTTCGCCGACACCGCCCGCGTCGGCCTCTCGCGCCATGAGCGCGCTCACCGCCTGTTCGACCAGCTCGTCGAGGATCTCGCGCGTCGACTGCTCGCGCGTCACCATGCCGACGCTCTGGCCGGCCATGACGGAGCCGGTCTCGACATCGCCCTCGACGACCGCGCGGCGCAGCGCGCCGGCCCAGAAATGCTCGATCTCGAGCTGCGCGTCCTTTTGCGACAGCTCGCCGCGGCCGCAGCGGTCGATGACCTGCCGCTGGAGATCGAGGAATTTCTGCGTGCCGAGATTGGCGAGTGCACGCACCGGGATCACCGGAAAGCGCGGATCGAGCTGCGCCGAGGGCACCGCGTCGCGCGCGCCGGCGCGCAGGAAGGCCTGCTTGAAGCGCGGATGCGCGGTCGATTCGTGGGCGCAGACGAAGCGCGTGCCGAGCTGCACGCCGGCCGCGCCCATCTCGAGGTATGCCACGATCGCCTCGCCACGGCCGATGCCGCCAGCGACGAAGACCGGCACCTCGCGGATATGCGGCAGGATCTCCTGCGCCAGCACGCTGGTTGCCACCGGCCCGATATGGCCGCCAGCCTCCATGCCCTCGATCACGATGGCGTCCGCCCCCATGCGCACCAGCCGCCGGGCAATGACGAGCGCCGGCGCGAAGCAGAGCAGCTTGGCGCCGGAATCCTTGATCCGCGTCACCGCCGCGGCACCGGGGAGCGCGCCGGCAAGCACGACATGGCCGACCCGGCGCGCGGCGCAGGTGTCGATAAGCTCCTGAAGCTGCGGGTGCATGGTGATGAGATTGACGCCGAACGGCCGGTCGGTGAGCGCCAGCGTGGCGGCGATCTCGGCATCGAGCTGCGCCGGGCTCATCGAGCCGCAGGCGATGACCCCGAAGCCGCCGCCGTTGGAGATGGCGGCGACGAGGCCGCGCTCCGACACCCAGGTCATGGCACCGCCCATGACGGCGAGACCCGAGCCGAGAAACTCGGCGCCGCGGCGCCAGAGACGGTCGAGCCGCCGGCGCGCGCGCAGCCGCCGGCCGGCGTCATGCGCATCGGCGCCGTCCGGGCGCGACCCGGGAGCGATGCGGCGATCCGCGTCGGGGATCATGGCGTCAGCTGGCGTCGAGGCCGTAGGCGGTATGGAGCGCGCGCAGCGCCAGCTCGGTGTACTCCTCGGCGAGGAGCACGCTCACCTTGATCTCCGACGTCGAGATCACCTGAATGTTGATATTCTTCTCGGCCAGCGTCTTGAACATCTGCTGCGCCACGCCGGCGTGGCTGCGCATGCCGACGCCGATGACCGAGATCTTGACCACGTCCGGGTCGGGCTTGAGCGCGGCGAAGCCCAGGCTTGCGCGCTTCTCCTCCAGCACCTTCACCGCGCGATCGAGATCGGCCTTGCCGACGGTGAAGGTGAGATCGGTGAAGCGGCCGTCCTCGGAGATGTTCTGCACGATCATGTCGACATTGATCGCATGGTCAGCCAGCGGGCCGAAGATCGCGGCGGCGACACCGGGGCGATCGGCGACCTTGAGCAGCGTGATCTTGGCCTCGTCGCGGCTGTAGGCGATGCCGCTCACCACTTGCTGTTCCACGATCTCGTCCTCGTCCACCACCAAGGTTCCCGGCGCGTCATTGAAGCTCGAGAGCACCTGCACGCGCACGCGATGGTTCATCGCCATCTCGACCGACCGCGTCTGCAGCACCTTCGCGCCTTGCGACGCCAGCTCCAGCATCTCTTCGTAGGTAATCTTATCGAGCTTGCGCGCCTTAGCAACGATGCGCGGATCGGTCGTATAGACGCCTTCGACGTCGGTGAAGATGTCGCAGCGTTCCGCCCGCAGCGCCGCCGCGAGCGCCACCGCCGAGGTGTCGGAGCCGCCGCGCCCCAGGGTGGTGATGCGGTTGTCCGGGCCCAGGCCCTGGAAGCCCGCCACCACCGCCACCTGCCCTTCGCGCATGCGACGGACGATCTCGTCGGTCGGGATCTCGCGGATGCGCGCCTTGCCGTGGATGCCGTCGGTGCGGATCGGCACCTGCCAGCCGAGCCAGGAGCGGGCGTTGACCCCGAGCTCCTGCAGGGCCAGCGCCAGCAGGCCAGCCGTCACCTGCTCGCCCGAGGCGACGACGGCATCGTATTCGCGCGCGTCATGCAGCGTCGAGGTCTGGCGCGTCCAATCGACCAGCTGGTTGGTGGTACCGGCCATGGCCGAAACCACCACCGCCAGCTCGTGGCCAGCGTCTACCTCGCGCTTCACCCGGCCCGCGACCTTGCGGATGCGGTCGACATCGGCCACCGAGGTGCCGCCGAATTTTTGCACGATGCGCGCCATGGGAACTCGCCGAACCCGCCATAAACGTCGTCGCCGCCGGCCGCTTGCCGGGAAAAGGGCGGGTATTCATACTCTTGTCGCAGGCGGCGAAGCAAGGCATGGGCATGGCGGCGAGCATGGGCGGTTCCGCGACACAGCATTCCGATGTCGGTACGGTCGACCCGGCAGAGGTCGAGCGCTTCGCGCGCATCGCCCGGACGTGGTGGCAGCCCGAGGGGGAATTCCGGCCGCTGCACAAGCTCAACCCGGTGCGGCTGGCGTTCATCCGCGACCGCCTGGCGGCGCGATTCGGCCGCGACATCCGCCGACCGCGGCCGTTCGCCGGATTGCGCCTCCTGGACATCGGCTGCGGCGGCGGCCTGGTCAGCGAGCCGCTGGCGCGGCTGGGATTTTCCGTCACCGGCATCGATGCCGGCGAGGAAATGCTCGACGTGGCACGCGCCCACGCGGCAGAGAGCGGCGTCGCCGTCGAGTATCGGCGGGCGACGGCCGAGGATCTGGCCGCAGCCGGCGAGCAGTGGGATGTGGTGCTGGCGCTGGAGGTGGTCGAGCACGTCGCCTCGCCCGAGCTGTTCCTCGCCGCCGCGGCGCGCCTGGTAAGACCGGGGGGCGCCTTCATCGCCGCCACCATCAACCGCACACCGAAGGCCTTCGTCTTCGCCATCCTCGGCGCCGAATACGTGCTGCGCTGGCTGCCGCGCGGCACCCATCGCTGGAACAAGTTCCTGAGGCCGTCGGAGCTCGCCCAGGGGCTGCGACCGCAGGGGCTGGCAGTGCAGGAGGTGCGCGGCATGGTCTACAACCCGCTCGCCGACCGGTGGTCGCTCGGCGGCGACCTCGACGTGAACTACCTGTTGTTCGCAGTCAAGGCGCCGGAAGCCGGCTGAAGCGGTTTCTCAACCGCAGGCTTCAAAGAGCCTTGCCGAGTCGGAGTTTCGACCTTATGAGTCATTGATCCTGCCGGCGACGCCCCCGGCGGGGTAAGGGCGCGAGCCAAAAGGGGATAGGGCGGGGGTCTTCATGGTGCGTCGATGAGTGCTTTCCAGTCACCGGGCGAGACTTACCGCCTCGCCGGCAAAATCAAATGGTTTAATCGCAGCAAGGGTTTCGGCTTCATCATCCCGAATGACGGCGGCGGCGACGTGTTCCTGCCGCTGTCGGCGCTCGAACGCGCGGGCCATAACGAGGCCCCGGACGGGGCCGCGATCGTCTTCGAATGGACGCAAGGACCGAAGGGTCGTGCCGTGGCCCAGGTGGTCGAGATCGACGTCTCAACCGCCGCGCCGCGGGCGCCGCGCGAGAACCGGTTTCGCGGCGGCGGAGGCGGGCGCGGCGACGGCTACGATGAGGCCCCGGGGGCAACCGAGTCGCTCGATGGCGTCGTCAAGTGGTACGATCCGGCGCGCGGTTTCGGCTTCGTGCTGCCGAATGACGGGAGCAAGGACATCTTCGTGCACGTGACGGCCTTGCGCCGCTCCGGCATCGAGATGCTCGAGCCCGGCCAGCCGGTGCGGATGATGGTGGCGCAGGCCAGGCGCGGCCGCGAGGCATCCTCGATCCAGCTGATCTGACCGCGGACATCCGCGTCGGCGGATGCGCGGATGGGGATTGGCGCACGGTGCCGGTCGCGGCAGGGCAATGGCCGCTGCCCGGACGCGGCGGCCGCGTCGTGCCGAGGCCAAAAGGGCAGTATCACTGCCAAAGTTATCCCCGACTATCTCGTTCTTCGAGCGCAGAATCCACTTGCCGGCGAGCCCGGCAGTGATACCGTATGTTGTGGTGGTTGGCGATTATACCCACAGGATACGGGGGGAGCGATGGACTCGGTTTGGACGCCCGAACTCATCCAACAACTTTCTGCATTGTGGCAGCAGGGTCTGTCGACGGCGGAGATCGGCCGCCGGCTGGGTGTCACCAAGAATGCCGTGGTCGGCAAGGCGCATCGTCTGCTGCTCGACCCGCGCCCGTCGCCCCTGAAGCGGCCGCCGGCGCCGCGGGTCGCTATGGCGACGGGGCCGGCCTGCTCCTGGCCGGAAGGCCATCCCGGCGACAAGAGCTTCCGCTTCTGCGGCAAGCGGCCCTTGCCAGGCAAGCCCTATTGCACCGAGCACGCCCAGCTCGCCTACGTCAAGCCGAAGGAAAAGTCGAACGCCGCGTAAAGCCTTTAGCCGTCAGCTCTCAGCCGTCAGCTCTCAGCCGTCAGCCTCGAGCGGGCTGAAAGCCGATCGCTGAAAGCCGACGGCTTGCTCATCGCGTCAGCCGCCGCATGGCGCGGTCGAGACCGTCGAGCGTGAGCGGGAACATGCGGCCCTCCATCAGCTCGCGCACCAGCTGGATCGACGGCGTGCCCTCCCAATAGCGCTCGGGCACCGGATTGAGCCAGACGGATTTCGGATAGGTCGCGGTCAGCCGGCGCAGCCATGCCTCGCCCGCCTCCTCGTTCCAATGCTCGACGCTGCCGCCGGGCTGGACGAGTTCGTAAGGGCTCATGCTGGCATCGCCGACGAAGATCAGCTTGTAGCCGCTGTCATAGGTGTGCATCACCTGCAGCGTCGGCGTCTTCTCGACGTGCCGGCGCCAGGCGTCGCGCCACAGCGCCTCGTAGGGGCAGTTGTGGAAATAGAAGAACTCGAGATGCTTGAATTCGGCGCGCGCGGCGGAGAACAGCTCCTCGCAGGTGCGGACATGCCCCTCCATCGAGCCGCCGATATCCATCAGCAGCAGCACCTTTGCGGCGTTGTGCCGCTCCGGCACGAGCTTGATGTCGAGCCAGCCGGCATTGCGTGCCGTCGAGCGGATGGTATCGTCGAGATCGAGCTCCTCGGCGGCGCCCTCGCGCGCGAACCGGCGCAGGCGGCGCAGCGCGACCTTGATGTTGCGCGTGCCGATCTCGACCGTGTCGTCGAGGTTTCTGAATTCGCGCTTGTCCCACACCTTGACCGCGCGGTTGTTGCGGTTCCTGTCCTGGCCGATGCGCACGCCTTCGGGATTGGAGCCATAGGCGCCGAATGGCGAGGTGCCGGCGGTGCCAATCCATTTGCTGCCGCCCTGATGCCGGCCCTTCTGCTCCGCGAGCCGCTTCTGCAGCTCCTCCATCAGCTTGTCGAGCCCGCCCAGCGCCTCGATCTGCTTGAGCTCCTCGGGCGTGAGCAGCTTCTCCGCGAGCTTCCGCAGCCATTCCTCGGGAATCTCGACGCCGGCATCGACGACCGCTTCCAGGCCCTTGAAGTGCTGACCGAAGACGCGGTCGAACTTGTCGAGGTTGCGCTCGTCCTTCACCAGCGCGCTGCGCGAAAGATAATAGAAGTCATCGACGCTGAATTCGGCGAGGTTGAGCCGCATCGCCTCGAGCAGTGTCAGATACTCCCGCAGCGATACCGGCAGCTTGGCCTGGCGCAGCTCGAGGAAGAAGTTGATGAACACCGGCGCCGCCGTGCGTCAGCCGCGCTCGCGGCGATTGAGGAAGGCGAGCCGCTCAAACAGATGGACGTCCTGCTCGCTCTTGAGCAGCGCGCCGTGCAGCGGCGGGATCAGCTTGCCGGGGTCATGCGTCCTCAGCGCATCGGCCGGAATGTCCTCGACCATCAGCAGCTTCAGCCAGTCGAGCAGCTCCGAGGTCGACGGCTTCTTTTTGAGGCCGGGCACGTCGCGCAGCTCGTAGAAGACATTGAGCGCTTCGCGCACCAGCGTCTTCTGGATCTCCGGATAGTGCACGTCGACGATGCGCGTCATGGTGTCGCGGTCGGGAAAGCGGATGTAGTGGAAGAAGCAGCGGCGCAGGAAGGCGTCGGGCAGCTCCTTTTCGTTGTTGGAGGTGATGATGACGATCGGCCGATGCCGCGCCACCACGGTCTCCCGCGTCTCGTAGACGTAGAATTCCATGCGGTCGAGCTCGAGCAGGAGATCGTTGGGGAATTCGATGTCGGCCTTGTCGATCTCGTCGATCAGCAGCACCGGCGCTGCGTCGGCGGTGAAGCTTTCCCAGAGCTTGCCGCGCCGGATGTAGTTGCGGATATCCTCCACCTTGGGGTCGCCGAGCTGGCTGTCGCGCAGCCGCGCCACGGCGTCGTACTCATAGAGCCCCTGCTGCGCCTTGGTGGTGGATTTGATGTGCCAGGTGATGATGTCCTTGCCGAGCGCCTTGGCGATCTCATGGGCGAGGATGGTTTTGCCGGTGCCGGGCTCGCCCTTGACCAGGAGCGGCCGCTCGAGCGCGATCGCGGCGTTGACGGCGACGCGCAGATCTTCGGTCGCAATATAGCTCTCGGTGCCTTCGAAACGTCCCATGGCTTCCTCTTGCGCTGACGCCCTTCAATAGCGTGCGAGGACGAGGCGCGCCAGCGGGCATTCGCGGTCGCGGGGCATGCCTGAGGAAGCCCGTCGGCAGGTCCGAACCGGCGGACGCGGGTGTCGTCGCGAAAGCCGTCCTTGCCCGCGGCGCTACGCGGTTGCGGCCCGCATCGGCCCGGACTTGGCCGTCACCGGCATCTCGACATTGATCTCCAGCACCGAGGCATTGCCGGCCTTGCCGAGCGACACGTGGATCATGTCTTCCTTGACCGCGACGTATTTCGCCACCACCGCGAGCAACTCCTTCTGCAGACGCGGCAGGAAGTCGGGGCCGTCGCGGCCGGCGCGCTCGTGTGCAAGCACGATCTGCAGCCGCTCCTTCGCGACCGCGGCGGAGGCCGGCTTGCGCGGGAAGAAGACGTCGAACAGGCTCACGACGCCGCCCTCCCGAACCAGCCGCGCAGGAAGCCGCGCCGCTCCGGCAGGGCGAAACGCATCTCGCGCTGCTCGCCGGCAAAGCGCGCCACCGCGTCGTCATAGGCGCGGCCGGCGGGGCTCTGGGCATCGAGGATCACCGGCATGCCGGTGTTGGACGCCTTGAGCACCGTCTCCGATTCCGGGATGATGCCGAGCAGCGGAACCGACAGGATCTCCCTGACGTCCTCGACCGACAGCATCTCTCCCCTCTGTACGCGCTCGGGCGAATAACGCGTCAGCAGCAGATGCTCCTCGACCGGCTTCTCGCGCTTCTCGGCGCGGCGCGATTTCGAGGCGAGGAGGCCGATGATGCGGTCGCTGTCGCGCACCGAGGAGACCTCGGGGTTGGTGACGATGATCGCGGCGTCGGCATGATAGAGCGCCGTGAGCGCGCCATGCTCGATTCCGGCCGGGCTGTCGCAGACGATGTACTCGAAGTCCTTCTTGAGCTCGGTCATCACCCGCTCGACGCCCTCGCGCTTGAGCGCATCCTTGTCGCGCGTCTGCGAGGTCGGAAAGATATAGAGATTGTCGATGCGCTTGTCGCGAATCAACGCCTGGTTGAGATTGGCGTCGCCGTTGATGACGTTGATGAAGTCGAAGACGACGCGGCGCTCGCAGCCCATCACCAGATCGAGGTTGCGCAGCCCGACGTCGAAATCGATCACCACCGTCTTGTGCCCGCGCAGCGCGAGCCCTGCCGCGAACGCCGCCGAGGTGGTCGTCTTGCCGACGCCGCCCTTGCCGGATGTGACCACGATAACCTTGCCCAAGACCTTCTCTCCTTCTTCCCGGTTGTAAACCGATCAACTCCTGCTCCAGCCCGGCAGGATCGTCAGCCGGTCGTCGATCAGCGCCACCTGCGCCTCGCGATTGAGATGCTCGGGCTCGATCGCGTCGCTGACGAGATAGCGCCCGGCGACCGACACGAGTTCGGGTTCGAAGCGGTGCGCGAAGATGCGCGCGTCGCGATCGCCGGCGGCGCCGGCGATGGCGCGGCCGCGCAGCGTGCCGTAGACATGGATGTGGCCGTCGGCGATGAGCTCGGCGCCGGCGCTCACCGGCGCCACGACGATGAGATCGCCGCCGCGCACGTAGATCTGCGTCCCGGACCGTACCGGCTGCGTCACCAGCCGCGGACGCGAGGCCGCGGCGACGCGCGGCTCCGCAGGAGCGCGAGGAGCGCGCTCCACTGCCGGCGGCGCCGGCTCGACGGCGGCGCGGCGCGCGTGGCTCTGCGCGCCGTTGAACGGCGCGAGATCGACCGCCTTTGCCGCTCGCATCTGCAGCGTGCTGGCATTCTGCACGCCGACCGGAATCAGCCGGTGGCGACTCAGAAGCTGCTTCAGCGCCGTAAAGTCGGCGACCGCGGTGCAGCCGAGGCAGTCCTTGAGGTCGAGCACCACCGGCGCTTCGGCGAAGAAGCCCGGGCTGCGCGCCACCTGTTCCTCGAGCTCGCGATTGAGCGTCGGATCGTAGGGATCGCCGATGCGCACCACCATCAGGGTGAAGATGCCGCCTTGTACCCTGCTCGCCATCATGACCGTCATCGCGCATCCCTACCTGCCGCGCGTTTTCGGCACGGCGCATTCATCCGCGGCGCAGATAGCAGATTGAGCGTACCGATTAGAAGCGTGTAATGAGTCTTTTTTGCGACGCGCGTCCGCGACGGCGTCAGCGATAGCGCCAGAGGCCCCGACGGAACGAGCGCGCGATGGTCTCGGCGCCGACGTAGTCGTAGCTCTGCGCCGGGTCGGCGAGCACGAATCCCGCACCGACGAGGAAGCCGGCGAGATCGACGCCGGTCGAGTCGAGGCAGACCGCCGCGCCGCCGCCGCCGCGCTGGCCCGGCGGCACGCGACAGGAGACGTTGGCGTCGGCGTGGAGGCGCGTCGCGAGCGCGTCGCGCGCCACCTCCGCGCAGGCGCGCGGCGACGGGCCGG
Source organism: Rhodospirillales bacterium (assembly GCA_027315365.1). Taxonomy (GTDB): domain Bacteria; phylum Pseudomonadota; class Alphaproteobacteria; order ATCC43930; family CGMCC-115725; genus DAHUYF01. The sequence goes on from DAHUYF010000161.1 coordinate 12,128, forward strand.
GAACAGCGGCGCAGCGATCGCCCCGCTTGGGCGCACGCACGCCGAAGAGCGGCACGATGCGGCCGCGCACGGTGAGCGACACGCTGTTGTCGGCATGCGCCGCGCCGACGATCACGATCGCCGGCGTCTGCCTGGGCGCGGGCGGCGGCACGCTGCGCGCCACGGCCTGCGGCATGCCGGCAAGCGGATCGCCGTCTTGCAGCGTCACCGGCCGCGGCGGCGGCGTGTCGTCGGGCACCGTGTGCACCGGGCGGGGCTTCACTTCGATCGTCGGCAGATCGGGCGCCGCCGCCGGCGGCGCAGCGGCGGGAGGGGTTGCGGGCGCGGCGTCGGCGATCGGCCTCACCGCCGGCGCAGCCGGCGGCACGGCGGCGAGCGGCGCCGCGACGGCCCCTGCCGGATTTGCCGCAACCGGCACGCCCGGTCGCGGCGACAGCAGCAGCGCGGCGAGCCCCAAGCACAGTGCAAAGCCAGCGGCGATGACGAGCGACCGGCGCATGCCCTCAGGTTAGCATCGCCGCCGGGCGGGTTCCAGACCGCGGCGAGCAACAGCCGAGGGAACCTCACGCAACCGCGGCTGTTTCCGGCGGGGAACCTCTCATTATCATGGCGATGGTCGATGTCCACTCTGCCGCGTCTCGCGCTCCTTTCCCTGGCGCTGCTGCCGCTCGGCACCTGTGCCGGCGGCGGCGCGCCGGGCGAAAGCGCCGGCACGTCGACGGCGGTCGGCAATGCGGCCTATGAGGCGGCGTTGGGCCGCTGGGTCGATCGGTCCGAGGAAGACCTGATTGCCGCCTGGGGCGTGCCGGAGCGCAGCCAGCATCTCACCGATGGCGGTCAGGCACTCGAGTATCAGCGCGTCGACGCCGCGGGCAAGCTGCTGTGCTCGACGCTCTTCACCTCCGATCTCTACGGCAAGATCCGCACCTGGACCTATCGCGGCATCGACTGCCGCGCCCCCCAACTCGGCGATTACAGCAAACAACCCTGAGCGCTGGGCTCAGCCATTGTCCTCGAAGCCGGGATAGAGGGTCATGCCGCCATCGACGAACAAGGTGGTGCCGGTGATGTAATCGCTGTCGTCGGAGGCGAGCCACACCGCGGCGTTCGCAATATCCTCCGCCTCGCCGATGCGGCCGTAGGGAATGAGCCGCAGCAGCGCCGCCAGCGCCTCGGGCGTCTCCCATGCCTGGCGGTTGATCGGGGTGCGAATAGCGCCGGGAGCGATGGCGTTGACACGAATGCCGCGAGACGCCACCTCCTGAGCGAGACTCTTCATCAGCATCGCCACGCCGCCCTTCGAGGCGGCATAGTTGACGTGACCGGCCCAGGGAATGACTTCGTGTACCGAGCTCATGCAGATGATCTTGCCTGTGGCGCGCGAGAGGTCGGGATCGACGCCCTGGCGCTCGAAGCAGCGCAGTGCGGCGCGCGCGCAGAGGAATTGCCCCGTGAGGTTGACCCCCAGCACTTGCTGCCACTGCGCGAGCGTCATCCGCTCGACGGGCGCGTCGCGCTGTACGCCGGCATTGGCGACGAGGATGTCGAGCCGGCCGAAGCGGTCGGCAAAGGCGGCGACCATGGCCTCGACCTCCGCCTCTTGCGACACATCGGCCTGGAACGCGGCGGCGGTGCCGCCGATCTCGCGGATGCCGGCCGCCACCTGCTCCGCCGCCGCGGCGGTCGCCGGGACCGGATGGTTGATGCCGACCGCGGCGCCGGCCGCCGCCAGCGCGTGCGCCACCGCGGCGCCGATACCGGAGCTGGCGCCGGTCACCAGCGCCCTCTGGCCGAACAATGGTGGCCGGTCTCTGCCGATCATGCTTTCCGCTCCCGTCTCAGCCGTGCTTCCGGGGAAAACAGCGGAAAGCCGGGATCGTCCCGCAATAGACGGTTTTCCCTTGACAAAGCCCGTTCCAGGCGGCGCCATGCCGCTCAAGGAAACGTCCCAACCCTTCCGATTTCGAGGTTAAGCCATGGGTGGATTCAGTCTTTGGCATTGGCTCATCATCATCGCGGTGGTCGTCCTGCTGTTCGGCGGCAAGGGCAAGGTCTCCGGGCTGATGGGTGATCTCGCCAAGGGTATCAAGGCGTTCAAATCCGGGATGAAGGAGGACGAGACGACCGCCTCCACCGCCTCCCCGGCCCCGCCGCAAGTGTCGCCGCCGACCGGCACCGCCACCAGCACCGCGGGCGAACACGTCGCGCATGATCGCGGCTGAGCTGCGGCGGTCGCGGCTCGGGCGTGCCCGCCTGATCGAAACGCGCCGCGGCGTTCATGCCGCGCGCGACATGGCGTGCCCGAGCGCGTGAAGCGCCGGCGGCGCCTTTCGCCATCGCCGGCAGGTTGATATGCTGCGCGCCCCTTCTTCCTGTTCACGGGCGAGCCTCATGACCGAACGCTTCAAGCCGCTTTCCCTCGACGAGATGACGCCCGAGCAGCGCCGCATGGCCGAGAACGTGCTCGCCGGCCCGCGCAAGGCGATGCAGGGCCCGTTCAGCGCCTTCATCTACAGCCCCGAGACCGGCGACTACGCGCAGGCGCTGGGCGCGCAGGTGCGCTACAAGAACACCCTGCCGGAGAAGCTGAAAGAGCTGGCCATCCTCGTTATCGCACGCTTCTGGACGGCGCAGTTCGAATGGTACGCGCATCACCGGCTGGCGCTCGAGGCCGGGCTCGATCCCGCCATCGGCCAGGCGATCGCCGAAGGCCGGCGGCCGGAGCGCATGAGCGCCGAGGAGAGCGCGGTCTACACCTTCTGCAAGGAGCTGCTCGAAACGCGCGAGGTGAGCGATGCGACCTTCGCCGGCGTCAAGGACCGCTTCGGCGAGAAGGGCGTCGTCGATCTCATCTGCACTATGGGCTATTACTGCTTGGTGTCGATGACGCTCAACGTCAACCGCTATCCGATCCCGGCGGACGCGACGCCGCTGAAGAAGCTGGCGTAGCGACAGGGTCGGTATCGGACGCTTTGCGCAGAAGCGTCCTGACGCCGCTCCTACTCCTCTACATAATGCGGCCCGGGACGGGTCGCGAGATCGTCGTAATGCACCAGCACCGGCTCGCCCAGCACGCAGGGCGCGCCGTCGCGGAAGGTCCATTCGCCGCGATCGCAATCCGCGGCGCGGACATAGCCGTTGAGGTAGAAGCGGCGATCGCCGGCGGTGAGGTTCGGGCCGGAGCCGTGGATGGTGTAGACGTTCCACAGCGCGACATCGCCGGGATCGAGGTCGAGCACCACCAGCTTCGCCGGATCGAGGCCGATGGCGACGAGGCGCTCTTCGGCCATCGCCTGGTCGAGCACCGGCGCCGGCCCGGCCAGCGGCCGCGCGCCCAGGCGATGCGAGCCGGGATGGATCCGCATGGCGCCGTTCGCCGCGCGATGCGGATCGATGGCGATGCCGGTCTGCACGTAGGATGTCGCGAGGTTGCGATAGGCCGAGGCGGGCCGGCGGAAGCGCACATCCTGGTGGAAGGCGAATTCGGCGCCGCCGGCGCCCGGCGGCTTCCAATGCAGCTGATTGATGATCTGCTTGATGTCGGTGCCGATCAGCGGCGCGAGGATGGCGAGATAGCGCGGATCGCGCCGCACCGCCTCGAGCACGGGATCACCATAGGACGGCCATTGCACCAGCCGCACGATCCGGCCGAGCTTGGGATCAGGACCGAGGCGGTAGAGCAGATTGCCGTGTCGGAAGCTGCGGCCATGCGCCATGCCCTCGGTCCAATGCCGATCGAACGCCGCCGCCATGTCGGCGACCTCGGCGGCATCGAAGACGCGTCGCAGCACGGCATAGCCCTCGGCCCGGTACTGCGTCAGCGCTGCGGCAATCGCGGTGTCGTCCATCAGTTCGTCCCGCGCTCCGCCGTGTCGGCACCACCGGCGGCCACCGCCGGCGGCGGCGCGAAGCCGGCGATGAAATCGCCGAGAAAGCTTTCCATTCCCTTGACGGCACCGTCGCGTGGCGGCAGCGCGCCCTCGACATAGCCCTGCGCGCGGAACGGGCGCAGCAGGTCGGGGTCGCGCGACAGCACATGGATCGGCACCGTCCAGGGCTGCCTGTCGCCCGCGACGAAGCTCGGCGGCTGATGGTCGCCGAGGATCACCACCAGCGCGTCGCCCGGCAGCCGCGCAAGCCAGGCGCCGAGCGTGCGCAGATCATAGACCAGGCTGTCGCCATAGGGTGCATCGAGATGCGACCAATCCGGCGGCGTGCGGATGCGATCCCATTGCGCCGGCGAGATGCCGGCATAGAGCGGCACCGCGCGCCAATCCGCGACGTAGGGCGGCAGCGGCGCGAACGGCACGTGGCTCGACACCAGCACGATCTGGACGAAGAGCGGCGCGTGCCCCGCTGCGCCCTCGGTCTCGTCGACGCGGCGGAGCGTGTACTGGTCGGGGATGCCGAACCAGCCGAAAGACGGCCCGTCATAGCCGAGATCGGCGGCGTAGAGGCTGCGCTCGAAGCCCCAGAATCCGTGCGCCGGCGCCGGCGTCTTGGTCCCCGGCATGATCTCGATGCTGCGGTAGCCGGCGGCGCGCAGGTAGCGCGGCAAGGTCTCGCGCCGGCTGCTGGTGATGATGCGGTCAAGCACGGGATCGAGCTTGACGCCGCTGTCGATCGTGCCGTGGGCGAGCCAGGAGCCGCCGCCGTAGGTGGGCGAGACGATGCGGCTGGAGAGCAGATGCCAGCCCGCCTTTTCCACCGTCGTCGCGAAGCCGGCCAGCGCCGGCAGGACGGTCGCGGCATAGCGCGGCTCGTCGAGCGCTACCGTGCCGTAGGATTCGAAGAAGATGAGATAGACGTCGCGTCCCTTGAGCCCCGGCAGCGCGCCGGCCGCGGGCTGCGGCGCGGCGAGCATGGCGGCGTAACGGCCGCCATGGCCGTGCATCGCCTCGACCGTGCGCCAGAGCCGCGCCACCTGAGCGGAGACCACCGCCGCGGTGCGTAGGCCGAGCACGGGCTCGCCCTCGTCGAGCCGGCCGACCGGGGCCGCGGCGGCGAGCACGAGCACGGCGCCGAGCGCCAGAACGGCATGGCCCGGCGGCCGCAGCATGCGCTCGCAGGCGCCGAGCGCGCCGGCGATGAGCGCGATCAGCGCCAGTGCGGCGAGCGCCGCCGCCGCCAGCGCCGCCGCGCCGCGCCAGGCGCCCGCGGCGTCATAGAACAGGGCAACGAGCTGCGGCACATGCGGGAGATCGAAATAGAGATCGAGCGGGCGATTGAGGATGCGCGGCACCAGCGCGTCGGCGGCCTGCAGCAGCGCTGCCAGGAAGATAAGGCCGGCGACCGACCAGCGCAGCGCCGCCGGCAGCCGGCGGCCGGCAAGCGCCAGCGCCGCGAGCAGGCCGAGCAGCAGCAGCGGCTCGATCTCCGGTCGCCAGTCGAGGAAGCCGCCGAGACCCTCCGCGTCGCGCGCCGGCACGAACAGCAGGCAGAAAAACACCGCGCTCGCCAGCAGCACCAGCGCGGCGCGCCACGGCGAGGGAGAGCGCTGGAACAGCGCGCGCGTCACCATAGCCCCGCCAGGCGCTGGTAATCGGCGGGCTCGTTATAGGCCTGGACGGCAAGCCGCAGCCAGAGCGCGCCGGACTCCGCGTTGACCGCGACCTCGATGCGGTGCTCGTCGGCGAGCCGTCGCCGCAGCGCCAGGGCACGCTCGGGCGAGGCCTCGCCGGCGAGCGGCAGCCGCACCGTCGCCATGGCGGCGAAGCTGCTCTCCGGCCCGCCGAGGCCGGTGCGCCAGCCCTCGGCGAGACCACGAGCCGCCGCCCGCGCCAGCACCGTGTTGCGCGCCATCAGCGCCTCACCGCCGAGCCGGCGGTGAAAGGCGAGCGCCGCCGGCAGCGCGAGGAAAGGCGTAGGGTCGCGCGTACCGGTCCAGTCGAACTCGGCGGTGAAGCCGGCGCCGTAGCCATGCGAGATGGCGAGCGGATGGATCAGCCGCTGCAGCGGCGGCTCGGCCCAGAGAAAGCCGCAGCCGCGCGGCGCCATCAGCCATTTGTGGCAATTCCCGACATACCAGTCGGCGCCGGTCGCGGCAGGATCGAGCGGCACCAGGCCGGGCGCGTGAGCGCCGTCGATCAGCACGCGCGCGCCGGCGCCCCGCGCCAGGCGCGCGAGATCGGCCACCGGCAGGACGAGTGCGCTGTGCGAGGCGACATGATCGAAGATCGCCAGCCGCGTGCGCGGGCCGAGGCGCGCTGCAACCGCAGCGATGATCGCGGCGTCATCGGCCACCGGCAGCGGAATCTCCGCCTCGACCAGCCGGGCGCCGCCGCGCGACGCGACGTGGCGGGCCGCCTTGGCGATCGCGCCATAGGCGAGGCTGGTAATGAGGATCTCGTCCCCGGGGACGAAATCAAGCGCGCGCAGCACCGCATTGCAGCCGGTCGTGGCATTGTCGACAAAGACGACGTCTTCGCCGCGCACGCCGAGATGGCCGGCAAGCGCCGCCGCCGCCTGGCGCAGCAGGCCGGGCAGTTCTTCGGCGAAGAAGTGCGTCGGATTGCGCTCGATGCGCCGGCGCCACACCTCCTGTTCCTGCAGCACGGCGTTGGGCGTGACGCCATAGCCGCCGTGATTGAGATAGGTGACCGCGGGGTCGAGCGGCCATTCCGGCCGCAGCGCCGCGCCGAGGGCGGCGGGCGGCGCGCTCACGCCCGCTCCGCCGGTGCGGTGGCGACCGCATTGCCGCCGGCGGCGGCGGCTTCGGCGCCCACCGACCCGGCGCGTGCGTTCCGGGCCACCACGATGCCGGCTTCGGACATCACGGTCGGCTTCGCGACGCTCCAACGTTCCTGCGGCGGCATCGGCATGGCGTTCCTGCGGCCGGCCATATTGCCCATAGCGGCGTGCCCGCTTCAAGGATGGCAGAGCGCCGGCCGACTCACCATCTCTTGAGGACGCGCCTGTCCGTCCCGGGAAGGAGATTGCCATGACCGTTGCCGATATCCTGCACCATAAGGGCCGCCACGTCTCTACCGTGCGCTCGATCGACCCGGTGGGAACCGCGATCCGCAAGCTCGACGAAGAGCGCATCGGTGCGCTCGTCGTGCTCGACCGCTGGGGCAAGCTCGCCGGCATGTTCTCCGAACGCGACGTGATCCATGCGCTGGCGAGGGACGGCGCCGCGGCACTGGAGTTCGAGGTGCACGAGCTGATGACGCCCGACGTCACCACCTGCACGCCGACCGACCGGCTCGGCGCGGCGATGGAAGTGATGACCGCGCATCGCGTGCGGCACCTGCCGGTGATGGAGGAAGGCCGGATCGTCGGCCTCATCAGCATCGGCGACCTGGTCAAGCATCGCCTCGACGAGAAGGAGCAGGAGGCGGCGGTGCTGCGCGACATCACCCGCGCCCGCCGCTAGGCCCCGCGCAACGCAAAACGTTGTCGCGTGCGGGCGCCAGCGGTTGCCCTCGCAACCGCGAAAGCCCCGCGCATCCCCGGCCTTTTCTCCGCCGCCGACCTCGCTTCACGCGTTCCCTTGTGCTATCAGCGCCGCGCCATGCGCGTCGACGCCTTTGATTTCGAGCTGCCGCGAGAGCTCATCGCCGCCCACCCGGTCGAGCCGCGCGATGCGGCGCGGCTGCTGGTCGTCGGACGGGAACTGGCCGACCGGCGCGTGCTCGAACTGCCCGCGCTGCTGCGCCGCGGCGATCTCCTCGTGGTGAACGACACCCGCGTCATCCCGGCGCGGCTCACCGGCTCGCGCGGCGCGATGCGGGTCGAGGTGACGCTGCACCGCGACCTCGGCGGCGGACAGTGGCGCGCCTTCGCCAAGGGGGCGAAGCGGCTGCGGCCGGACGACCGCCTCGCCTTCGGCGACGGCTTCGCGGCGGCAGTGGCGGAAAAGCATGCCGAGGGCGACATCACGCTGGCATTCGACCGCGCCGGCGAGGCGCTGCGCGCGGCGCTCGAGCGCTTCGGCAGCATGCCGCTGCCGCCCTATATCAAGCGGCCGAGCGGCGGCGAGGCGCGCGACCGCGGCGACTACCAGACCATTTTCGCCGAGAAGGAAGGCGCCGTCGCCGCCCCCACTGCCGGGCTGCATTTCACGCCGCGGCTGCTCGCGGCGCTCGATGCGGCGGGCATCGAGCGGGTGAGCGTAACGCTTCATGTCGGCGCCGGCACGTTCCTGCCGGTCAAGGCGGCGGATACGCGCGACCACCGGATGCACAGCGAATGGGGCGAGATCGACGAGGCCGCGGCGTCGCGCATCGCCGCCGCCCGCGCCGGCGGCGGACGCATCGTCGCGGTCGGGACGACCAGCCTGCGGCTCATCGAAAGCGCTGCCGCCGAGGGCGGCCGCGTCGCGCCTTTCGCGGGCGAGACCGCGCTCTTCATCACGCCGGGCTACCGCTTCCGCGCGGCCGATCTGCTGCTGACCAATTTCCACCTGCCGCGCTCGACGCTGTTCATGCTGGTCGCAGCCTTTGCCGGGCTGGAGCGGATGAAGGCCGCCTATGTCCATGCGGTGACCTCGGGGTATCGCTTCTTTTCCTACGGCGACGCCACTCTGCTATATCCGCAGGGATGACGGGGGATTTCACCTTTCGCCTGCTGGCGCGGGACGGCGCGGCGCGGCGCGGCCGGCTGGCGACGGCGCACGGCACGGTCGAGACGCCGGCCTTCATGCCGGTCGGCACCGCCGCGACGGTGAAGGCGATGCGGCCGGAGGATGTCGCCGCGACCGGGGCCGAGATCATCCTCGCCAACACCTACCATCTGATGCTGCGCCCGACCGCCGAGCGCATCGCCGCGCTGGGCGGGCTGCACCGCTTCATGAACTGGCCGGGGCCGATCCTCACCGACAGCGGCGGCTATCAGGTCATGTCGCTGGCCAAGCTGCGCCAGATCGACGAGCAAGGCGTCGCCTTCCGCTCGCATATCGACGGCGCGCGCGTCGTGCTGTCGCCCGAGCGCTCGATCGAGATCCAGCACCTGCTCGGCACCGACATCACCATGGCCTTCGACGAATGCACGCCGTTTCCCGCCGAGGCGGCGGCGGCGCGGCAGTCGATGGAGCTCTCCATGCGCTGGGCCGCGCGCTCCAAGGCGGCCTACCGGACGCGCCCCGGCCACGGGCTTTTCGGCATCGTCCAGGGCAGCGTTTATCCGGATCTCCGCCGGCACTCGGCGGCGGCGCTCGCCGAGATCGGCTTCGACGGCTACGCCGTGGGCGGGCTCGCCGTCGGCGAGGGCCAGGAGCGCATGTTCGCCGTGCTCGACGAGACGCTGCCGGCGCTGCCGGTGGACCGGCCGCGCTATCTCATGGGCGTCGGCAAGCCCGGCGACATCATCGGCGCGGTGCGGCGCGGCGTCGACATGTTCGATTGCGTGCTGCCGACGCGCTCGGGACGCACGGCGCAGGCGTTCACCCGACGCGGCACCGTCAATCTGCGCAACGCCCGCCACGCCGCCGATCCGCGGCCGCTCGACGCCGAGTGCGGCTGCGCCACCTGCCGCGATTACGGCCGCGCCTATCTCCATCACCTCGTCCGCGCCGAGGAGATCCTTGGGCCGATGCTGTTGACCGCGCATAATCTTCGCTACTATGCCGATCTCATGGCCGGGCTGCGCGAGGCGATCGAGCGCGGTGGCGTCGAGGATTTTGCCGCCGAGGCCGCGGCCCGGGAGGAGGAAGGCGATATCCCGCCGATCTGAGCGACCATGTCGACACCCCTGAAACAGCTCGGCCACGGCACGCGGCCGCCGGCATCGCCGGCGACGGCGCTGCTGGAGCGGGTGGCAAACCCGCATCCGGGCACGGCCTATGTGGTGCGCTTCACCTGCCCGGAATTCACCGCGCTGTGCCCGGTCACCGGCCAGCCGGATTTCGCCCACCTCGTCATCGATTACGTGCCGCGGCGCTGGCTGGTGGAGAGCAAGTCGCTGAAGCTGTTTCTCGGCGCGTTCCGCAACCACGGCGCCTTCCACGAGGATTGCACGCTGGCGGTGGCGCGCCGGCTGGAGAAGCTGCTGGCGCCGCGCTGGCTGCGCATCGGCGGCTACTGGTATCCGCGCGGCGGGATGCCGATCGACGTGTTCTATCAGAGCGGCGCGCCGCCGCGCGGCGTGTGGCTGCCGGACCACGGCGTGGCGCCTTATCGCGGGCGCGGGTAAGCGACGGCCGGGCCGCGTGACGGCGGCCGAGCGAGGCGAGCGATGAACGCCGAGATCAAAGAGGCCATCCGCGACGAGGCGCTGCGCCTGGGTTTCGACGCCGTGGGATTCGCGCCCCCGCGCCTCGCGCAAGAAGCCCGGGCGCATCTCGTCGAGTTCCTGGCGCGGGGATATCACGGCGATATGGGCTGGCTCGCCGCGCGCGCCGATGAGCGCTCCGATCCCCAGACGCTGTGGCCCGAGGCGCGCAGCGTCGTCGTGCTCGGCCTCAACTACGCTCCCGAGGAGGACCCGCTGCCGGCGCTCAGGCGGCGCGAGCGCGGCGTCGTCTCGGTTTATGCGCAGGGCCGCGACTATCATGACGTGATCAAGGCGCGGCTCAAGGCGCTGGCGCACTGGATCGACGGGCGGTGGCCCGGCGCGCTCAAGCTCTTCGTCGACACCGCGCCGGTGATGGAGAAGCCGCTTGCCGCCGCGGCCGGGCTGGGCTGGCAGGGCAAGCACACCAACCTGGTGTCGCGCGATTTCGGCTCCTGGCTGTTCCTCGGCGAGATCTATCTCGCGCTGGAGCTGCCGCCCGACCCGGCGGAGACCGATCATTGCGGCGCCTGCCGGCGCTGTCTCGACGTCTGCCCGACGGCGGCGTTTCCCGCTCCCTACCGGCTCGATGCGCGGCGCTGCATCTCCTACCTGACCATCGAGCACAAAGGGCATATCGACGCCGAGCTGCGGCCGCTGATCGGCAACCGCATCTATGGCTGCGACGATTGCCTGGCCGTCTGCCCCTGGAACAAATTCGCCCGCGCCACCCCCGAGCCCGGCTTCCGCCCGCGCACGGCGCTCGCCGCACCGCGCCTCGCCGAACTCGCCCGGCTCGACGACGCGGGCTTCCGCGCCCTGTTCTCGGGCTCGCCGGTCAAGCGCATCGGCCGCGACCGCTTCCTGCGCAACGTGCTGATCGCCATCGGCAACAGCGGCGACGCGGCGCTGCTGCCCGCGGCCGAGGCGCGGCTCGACGATGCCTCGGCGCTGGTGCGGGCGATGGCGGCCTGGGCGCTGCAACGCCTCGCCGCGGCGCCCGCGGCGGCGGCCCACCGCACCGCCCGGCTGGCGCGGGAGGAGAACGCAGCGGTGCGCGCGGAATGGCACGCCGGCGACAAGCACGGCAACCGAGGCTTGCCGACGGGCGGGAATCATTCTTATCTCCAGGCGGACGAGGCGGAGGGATCATGAGCGGCACGAACGACTGGCGCGAGCAGGGCGTCCGGGTGGTCCGGGGCACGGAACTCGACCCCAATACGGCGCAGACGCCGGGCATGAGCCGGGCCTCCGCCATCACCTATGCCCGCCACGGCGCGCAGAAGCTGTGGGCCGGCACCGTCACCATCCATGCCAACGCCAAGACCGGCGCCCATCACCATGGCGAGGTCGAGAGCGTGATCTATGTGGTGAAGGGCAAGGCGCGCATGCGCTGGGGCGAGCGGCTCGAATTCGTCGCCGAGGCCGGGCCGGGGGATTTCATCTACGTCCCGCCCTACGTGCCGCATCAGGAGATCAACGCCAGCAGCAGCGAGCCGCTGGAATGCGTGCTGTGCCGCAGCGGCCAGGAGCCGGTGGTGGTCAACCTCGACATCACCCCGGTCGAACCGCCGGAAGAGGTGCGCTGGATCGACCCGATCCATCGCTCCTGATCCCGGCCGCCCCGCGGCGCAGTTCCGCGCTCGCGCAGCGCGCCCTTGACTGTTTCATGGGCCCCCGCGACAATGTAGTTCATACCTGAACCATATTGCGAGCCCCCGGCACTCCCAGGCGTGCCTGCCTGCCGGGCGCCTTCGCAATACCGAACCGCGAGAGAGCGTAAGTGTCCCTTCAGCCACAGGACCTCAACTTTCAAGAGCGGGTGCGCGGTAGTTTCGCGCGGCAGCGGGTCATGCAGACGCTCGGCATCGAAATCGTGCGGTTAGAGCCAGGCGAAATCGAATTGGCGATGCCCCATGATTCCGCCTATACGCAGCAGCATGGTTTCATGCATGCCGGCATCATGACAACGGCCCTGGACAGCGCCTGCGGCTATGCGGCCTTCTCGCTCATGCCGGCGGAGGCCGCTGTTCTGACCGTCGAGTTCAAGACCAATCTTCTCGCGCCCGCCAAGGGCGAGCGGTTTCTGTTTCGTGGCCAAGTCATCAAGCCCGGCAGAACGCTGACGGTATGTGAGGCCCGGGCGTTTGCACTGACAAGCCATGCTGGGGAGCGCCTCATCGCTACGATGACCGGCACGTTGATGGCGGTGTTCGATCGTCAAGGCATCGTCCAGTAGCCTGCGCTCAAGGATGAGGTCACGGCCGCGCCTCTTCCACCTGATGTCGATGGCGCAGCATCGACTGCTGAAGAACACGGATGCCGTTTTTGGCAAGGCGCTCGGCATCAGCATGGCGCAGCTTGGCGTGCTGTTCATCCTGGAGATGAACCCGGGCGCCATACTCAAGGAAATGAGCGAGGCGCTCGGGATCAACAAGTCCGCGATCACGACGTTGATCGATCGTATGGAAGGTGCCGGCCTGGTCCGGCGCCAGCCCTCCGACCAGGACGGCCGGGCCGTGCATCTTTTCGCGACGTCCGAAGGGCTCGCTAAAGCCGTGGCAGCGCGACCGATTCTCGCGCGCCTCAATGCGCGGGTCACGGAAGGCTTCGATGAGCGCGAGATCGCGACGGTCGGTCGGTTTCTCCAGTCGATCATCGAGCGCTTCTAAGAAAGAGGAGAAAGCCTCATAGCCTCCACTCGACCTTCAGAGTTGCTGCGCCGCCGCCTCTCTCCACCGGGGCAATCGGGCGACCGCGCCCGGTTTCGCCGGCGGTTCATCGGCGCAAATTTCAAACCGGGACACCACCCGGCGTCCGTGCCGCTGTCCGTGCCGCTTGCGGCGCCCGAGTCTTCCAGCTAGGGTGCCGGCGATGGTGACGCTCTTGCCCCGATCCCGCTCGTATTGGCGCCGCTGGTTCAGTCCGGCGGCCTAGGATCGCGCAGCACGTCGCAGACCCGAAGCCGCCCCTCCGAGGCGGCTTTCGCGTTTTCTCGAGATCACGGTTCAGCGTCGAACACCCGCCCGAGGGACGGCTTCCAGCAGAAGGAAGCTGAGCCATGAAGGATTTCGATGTCGTCACCGGCCCGGCGCCGTCCAGGCTGAAGCCCGAAGCGCCGCCGCGCGAGGCGGCGCGCGCGAGCGCGGCGCCGCCATCGCCGCTCGATCGGGCCGCGGCAAGCGCGCGCGAGGTCAGCCGGAGCGGGCCGCCTTGAGCAGGTCGGAGAGCTTGCGCTGGGGATCGGCGAGCGCGTCCTTCGGCAACACCGCGCGGGTCGCGACAAGGCGGCGCAGCACCGCCATGTCGCGGCCGTTATTGACGGTGATCGCCGCGGCGATGCGCCCCTCCGGGTCGAGGCCGAGCAGCGTGAAGGCGGCGGCGGGATCGCCGCGCAGCACCAGCTCGAGGCTCGCCTCGAACAGCCCCAGCGCCTGGATGTTGCAATCGTACTGATCGCTCCACAGCCAAGGCAGCTCGGCATAGGGCTCGCCGGCACCCAGCATGGAAGCGGCGACGGCCGCCGCCTGGTTGAGCGCGACCTGCCAGGATTCGACGCGGATGGCGCGGCCGAGCAGCGGGTTGTCGTGCCGCGTGACATCGCCGGCGGCGAAGATGTCGGGGTCGCTGGTGCGGCCCCGCGCGTCGACGCGGATGCCGTCCTCGACCGCCAGCCCGGCCGCCTCGGCAAGTGCCGTATTGGGCTCGGCGCCGATGCCGGCGATCACGAGGTCGGCGGGATAGGCCGCGCGCGCCGTCTCGACCAGCGTCCGGCCGTCGGCGCCGCGGGCAATGGCATTGAGCCGTGCGCCGAACTCGAAGACGACGCCATGGCGCTCGTGGAGCGCGCGCACCGCCTCGCCGACCGGCGCGGGCACGGCGCGGCTCATCGGCCGCGGCGCCATCTCCAGCACGCTGACCGAGGCGCCGAGCTGCCGCGCCGAGGCGGCGATCTCCAGCCCGATGAAGCCGCCACCGATCATCACCAGTTCGAGGCCCGGCCGCAGCGCCGCGCGGATGCGCTCGGCATCCGACAGGCTGCGCAGATAGTGGACCGGCTCGGCGGTGAAGGGCGCCGGCAGCCTGCGCCCGCGGCAGCCCGTCGCCAGCAGCAGCCGGTCGTAAGGGACGCGCTCGCCGCCGGCAAGCGCGACGGTCTTGCCGGCGCGGTCGATACCGAGCGCGGCCGCGCCGAGCCGCAGGCGGATGCGCTGCTCGGCGTAGAAGCTTTCCGGCTTCAGCCAGAGCCGCCCCGGCTGGAGCCCTTCGATAAGGAAGGCCTTGGAGAGCGGCGGCCGGTCATAGGGCAGATGCGGCTCGTCGCCGATCAGCAGGATGTCGGCCTCGGGCGCCTTCTGGCGCAGCACCTCTGCCGCGCGCATGCCCGCGGGACCGGCGCCGATGATGACGAAGCGGCTCGGCACGGCGCTCAATGGAGATGCACGTACTCGTATTCGACCGGCAGATTGTTGATGCCGCGCTCGGGCGGCGCGATCCAGCTCGCCATCTTGCCGGGATCGACGACGCGCTGCATCAGGCTCTTGACGAAGGTCCGGTCGCTTGCCGATGGGATCCAGCCCGGCAGCTTCGCCTGATGCTCGGCGGCGGAAATGGTGCGGCCCTCGGGATCGACCGGCTGATTGGCCCAGACGCCGATGCCGCGGCGGAAATGCTCGCTCGGCAGCTTGAGCTCGAAGCCGTAGCCGGCCTTCGAAATGAGCCGGCTCCAGCGCTTCACGCCGATCTCGCAATCGCGGATATAGGCGCCGCGCGTCACCTCGTTCATGGCGTTGCGCATCGGTACTTCCTCGACCGTGACGCCGCCCTTGCCATCGGGCTCCTCGAGCTTGAACGCGCCCTCGCGGCAGAGGTGATCGGGATAGTTCGCCTCGTCGGGGCGGCCCTTGATCCCGGTGGCGAAATAGGCCGCCGCGTTCGACGAGTTTTCGGCGCCGAACAGGTCGAGCGAGGACGTGAACCAGAAATTGAGGTAGCGCTGGATGGTCGGCAGATCGATCGCGCCCCGGGCGCGGATCGCGGCGGGATCCTCGGTGCCGAGCTCCTTCATCACTTCGAGCGTGCGGCGGACGACGCGGCCGATGCCAGTGTCGCCGACGAACATGTGATGCGCCTCCTCGGTCAGCATGAAGCTGCAGCTGCGCGACAGGGGATCGAAAGCGCTCTCGGCGAGGCTCTTGAGCTGGAACTTGCCGTCGCGGTCGGTGAAATAGGTAAACATGAAAAAGGAGAGCCAGTCGCTGATCGGCTCGTTGAAGGTGCCGAGGATGCGCGGCTTGTCGGGGTCGCCGGAATGGCGCGCCAGCAGCTCTTCCGCCTCCTCGCGCCCGTCGCGGCCGAAATAGGCGTGCAGCAGATAGACCATCGCCCAGAGATGCCGCCCCTCCTCGACATTGACCTGGAAGAGGTTGCGCAGATCGTAGAGCGAGGGGCAGGTATGGCCGAGCAGCCGCTGCTGCTCGACGGAGGCGGGCTCGGTGTCGCCCTGCGTCACGATCAGCCGGCGCAGCGTCGAGCGGTGTTCGCCCGGCACCTGCTGCCAGACCGGCTTGCCGTACTCGTCGCCAAAGCCGATGCGGCGATCGGGAATGGCGTCGGCGAGGAAGATGCCCCAGCGATAGTCCGGCATCTTCACCGTGCCGTAGGTCGCCCAGCCCTTGGCGTCGACCGAGGTGGCGGTGCGCAGATAGACATCGGCGCCGAGGAAGTCGGTCGGCCCGAGCGCGCGCCACCAGTCGAGGAAATGCGGTTGCCAATGCTCGAGCGCGCGCTGCAGCGTCTTGTTCTCGTCGAGATGCACGTTGTTCGGGATCAGCTCCTTGTAGTCGATCGCCATGATCAGACCCTTTCCCATTTGAACTGCGGCTTGGAGCCGCTGCCGAACAGCTTGAGCGCGCCCTGCTCGCCGATCGCGTTGGGGCGGTTGAATATCCAGTTCTGCCAGGCGGAGAGGCGGCCGAAGATGCGCGTCTCCATGGTCTCGGGCCCGGCAAAGCGCAAGCTCGCCTCGAGCCCGGTGAGCGCGTCGGGCGACAGGCTGGCGCGCTCCTCGACGGCCAGCCGGATCTCGTCGTCCCAGTCGAGCTCGTCGGGCGCGAAGGTGACGAGGCCGGCCTCGAGCGCCCGGACGGCGTCGAGCTCTTCGCCCAGCGCCGCCTTGAGCGCGGCCTCGGCCGCGGCGGCGTCGCCGCAGAAGCGGTTCTGCAGCCGGGTCGTGCCGTTGACCATCTTCAGCGCGCCGAGATTGGCGCTGGAGAGTGCGATGCGCGGCGCGTCATTGTCGCCTTCCGGCAGCGCCAGCATGAAGGAGCGGTCGGCGGCGAGCGCCAGCTCCATCAGCGTGCCGGCGAAGCACGAGCCGCGGTCGATGATGGCAAAGAGGCTGCGCGCCGAGACGTCGAGCCGCGCCAGCGTGCGGCGCAGGAAGCCTTGCGTCTCGCGCACGAACCAGTTGCCGGCATGCTCGACCATCGCCGCGTCGCTCGCCAGCACCGCCGCCGCCGAGCCGCGCGTCTTCACCAGCAGCGTGCCCAGCTCCAGCTCGTTGATGCGCAGCATCAGGATGGCGTCGTCGAGCTCGCGCGCCATGGCGAGCGGCCACCAGCCGGCACCCTCCGCTTCGATCTCGGCGAGGCTGCGCGGCGCGCGGTCGGGCGCACTGACGGTCAGCGTCGCCACCCGGCGCTCGCGGTCGAACGCGACATCGACCCAGCGATAATGATAGCCGCCCTCGTCGACGCGCCGCTCGAGCGGCGACAGGACCACGCCCTTGGCTGCGGCCGCCGCGCGGCCGCTTTGCGCCGCCAGCGCCCGGGCGCGTTCCTCGACCAGCGCGGCAAAGCGCGCTGGCGGCGCGGTGTGGTCGACCAGCTTCCACTGCTTGGCGCGGTCGGCGCGCACGCCCTCCGCCGTCGTGCAAAAGACGTCGGCGAGATCGCGCCGCACCTTGCGCTTGTCGACGAGCCGCGTGAGGCCGCCGGTGCCGGGCAGCACGCCGAGCAGCGGCACCTCCGGCAGGCTCACCGTGGTCGAGCGGTCGTCGACCATGACGATCTCGTCGCAGGCCAGCGCCACCTCATAGCCGCCGCCGGCGCAGGTGCCGTTGAGCGCGGCGAGGAATTTGAGCCCGGAATCCTGGCTCGACTCCTCCATGCTGTTGCGCGTCTCGTTGGTGAATTTGCAGAAATTCACCTTCCAGGCATGCGGCGAGGCGCCCAGCATGTAGATGTTGGCGCCGGCGCAGAACATGCGCTCCTTGCCGCTGGTGAGCACGACGCATTTCACCGCGGGATGCTCGAAGCGGATGCGGGTGAGCGCGTCGTGCAGCTCGATGTCCACGCCGAGATCGTAGGAATTGAGCTTAAGCTTGTAGCCCGGCTTGATGCCGCCATCCTCGGCAACGTCGAGCACCAGCCTGGCCACCGGCCCGTCGACGTCGAGCCGCCAATGCTTGTAGCGCTCGGGATGGGTCTCGAACGTGATCATCGGCGCCTCCGCCCGTACATCTTTTTGCGCATTAGAACTATAATGCATATTAACGGTCCGTCAAGCAGTATCATGCAGACGCCGACGCTCCAACGGCCGCCTCGGGGCCTTGGGCGGTGAGGGTGCTGCGAGAGAATTGACTAACGCCGCGGCCGTCGCGCACAGGGGATGAAGCCGGCGTGACCGCGCCGGCTCATCCTTCCGCTCGCCGCCCAGTGAGGATTCTCATGAGGAGATACCATTCGCCGGCCCGGAAGAAGGCTCGGGCCTTGCTGCTGCACCTTGGCTACCGCGTCGGCGACAGCGTCCAAGCCCTTGGTGCAGCGCAGCCCGTCGAAAATGCCAAAATCGAAAAGCAAGCTCATCGATATGGCCAAGCGCGGCGGCGTAGCTGGCGGCAAGCGGCCGCGCCTGCGCGCCGACAAGCCCCGCCGGGCGGACGGCGGCAACATCCAGGCAGAGCCTTTGCCGCCGCCGAGTGGAGACATCCCCGGGACCGATATTCCAGATCGGTCCCGTTCCGAAGGAGCGAACGCGGACAACGACCTGCTGGAGACCGATCGCACCATGCCCAACGCTTTCGATAACAGCCCTGACAAAGACATCGATCGAGGCGGCTGGCCGCGGCAGGATCCGTTTAACCATCCGGGCATCGTCAACGTCCCAAGTCGCGGCGGCCACAAGCCACGCACGCCGGGCCCCTATCGTCGATAGATAAGCCCGTGACCGTGATCCCTGGCGCGAGCATCTCGAGCGTTCGGTCCGCGGCGGTCGCGCTAACTGCCGGAATCGGCGCCTTGGCCGGCGGCGGAAGCGCTCATGCGGACACTTACACCGTGCTGATCCGGCAGATGAACGGCGTCGAGAGCGCCGATGCCACTGGTGCCTCGTGCACGGTTACGGTCCGGCAGGTCGAGGGCGTCGAAAGCGTGCCGGCGCATATGACCTGCATCGAGAACAAGGCGTGCAACGGACTGATATCGATCTCGGCTGCGGCCGGCCGCACGATTTCGTGGCCATCGCGTTAGGGCCACCGCCGATTGCGACCCACATTAGCGCCTCGCTCTGCGATGTCCCGCCAGCCCATGGCGACGCCGTGCAGGGGCCGACCGCGGAGCCTCCCGTGCTGCGCAACGTCGTACCGCCGCTGGCGACCTTGAAAATCGATGCGAGGTCGCGCGATGCAGAGGCGCGTTGACGTGCTGCGAATCGATCTGCGCTCGATCGACGGCACCCGCCGAGCCGCTACCCCGCCACCGCCGCCCTTAGCTCGCGAAAGCTCTGCTCCACCGTCTTGCCGGCGGTGTCGATCCGTGCATCCGCCTTGCTGTAGAGCGCGTGCCGGCCGGCGAGGATGCGGCGGAGATCCTCCATCGCCTGCTCGTTCTCGGCCATCGGCCTTGTGTCGCCCTGCGCCACGACGCGGCTCATATGCTCCTCGGGCGCGGCGGTGAGCCAGACCGTGTAGCAGGCCGAGAGCAGCAGGTCGAAGGTCCCGGGCTCGGAAACGATGCTGCCGCCGGTGGCGATCACCACGCGGTCATGGCGCTCGATCACGCTTTCGAGCGCGCGGCGCTCGTAGCGGCGATAGGCCCCCTGGCCGTAGAGGTCGAAGACCTCGGCGAGCCGCGTGCCGCTGTCGCGCTCGATCTCGCGGTCGAGCTCGACGAAGGGCGCGCCCAGCGCCTTGGCCAGCATCGCGCCCAGCGTCGACTTGCCGGCGCCGCGCAAGCCGATGAGGGCGATGCGGTGGCGCCGCCCGCTATCCACCGCCGCGCCGAAGGTCTCGGCGAGCAACCGGCGGGCCTGCGCCAAATCCTTGGGCTGGAGCCGGCCCAGCGTCTGGATGAGGAGGGTGAGCTCCACCGGCCGATCGGGCTCCTCGCGCACGAGGTCGCCCAAGGGCAGGCCCATGGCGTGGGCGATCTGGCGCAGCAGCACGATCGAGATGTTGCCCTGCCCGGTCTCGAGCTGGGCGAGGTAGCGCTCGGAGACCTGGGAATCCCGCGCCAGGATCTTGCGCGTCATGCCGCGTCGGGCGCGGGCCTCGCGGATGCGCTCGCCGAGCAACCGAAGATACTCGGCCTCGCCGTTCTCGTCGCGCCGCTCCCTGGTCTCGGCCCCCTCGCGTGCCGCCATGCCCTGCTCCTTCGCCGGCATCCCTGTGCCACCTGGTCAAGTGAGATGTATTATAATGCTTGGCACGGACGTGACATGCATTATAATCTCGGGCGCGGGGCAAGGCTAGCCCGGAAGCGACGAGGAGGCGGGGTGGAGCGGCAACTGACGATCCTGGTAGGCACCATGACCGGCACGGCGCAGCTCGTGGCCGAAGAGGTCGGCGACGCGCTGACGGCGCAAGGGGTCGAGGCCAGGATCCTTGCCATGGACGGGCTCGACGCGGCGGTCTTCGCCGGCGGCGGCGCCTTCCTGATCTGCACCTCGACCTATGGCCAGGGCGACGTGCCCGACAACGCGCAGAAGCTGTTCGCCGATCTCGAGCAGTCGCGGCCCGATCTCCGATCGGTCGTCTATGGCCTGATCGCGCTCGGCGACCGCACCTATGCGCAGACCTTCTGCTTCGGCGGCAAGCGGTTCGATACGCTGCTTCAGGCGCTGGGCGCGCGACGCATCGGCGAGCCGATGCTGCACGACGCCAGCGCCGGCACCGTCCCCGAAGAGGTCGCCGTCGAATGGATCGGCCCCTGGATCGGCCTTTTCCGCCAAGCCCGCGACGAGGCCGCATAGCACGCGCTAGCATCCGCTAATCAATTGCCGTGGCTGGAAAATTTGTCATCCGAGGCACGCGGGCCCCAGGGCTGAGCGCGCGGCCACGGCGATAGATTTTCATCGGGCTTGCAGCATTACTTAAGTCGATTTTAAGCGCGGCCGCGGAATGGTTGCAGCGCATGGCCGCCGAGTCCAAGAAGATCGAACGCCCCCGCCCGCCGATGTCGCAGAGCGAGCTCGACGAGGTAGTGCGGCGGCATGACATGTTCCTGTCCGGCCGCCTCGGCGGGCAGCGCGCGCTGCTAGCCTATCGCGACCTGTCCGGCCTCGATCTCGCTGGAAAGCGGCTGAACGACGCCGATCTCACTGCCGCCTTCCTGCCGGCGGCGCGCATGGCCGGCGTCAACCTCGCCAACGCCACGCTCTTTGCCTGCAACATGACCCGGGCGGATCTGCGCGGCGCGGTGCTGGCGCGGGCCGATCTGCGCGGCGCGGTGCTGCGCGGCGCCAATCTGGAGGGCGCTGACCTGTTCGACGCGGACCTGCGCGACGGCAGGCTCGGCCAGCGCCTGCGCATGGGGGTAATCGAGGAGGTCGCGATCGCAAACGCCGCCTCCTCCGATCTCGAGGGCGCGCGCATGGTCAATGCCGAGCTGTCGCAGGCGAAGCTCTCGGGCTCGCTGGCGGCGCATACCGACTTCACCGATGCGGTGATGCGGCGCTGCAAGCTGGTGCGCGCCGATCTGCACAACGCGACGCTGAACGGCGCCAATCTCGAAGGCGCCGATCTTTCCGGCGCCAATCTCAGGGGCGCCAGCCTGCGCAACGCCATCCTGACCAACGCCATCCTGCACGCCACCGAGATGGGCGGCACCGACCTCGCCGGCATCCTGACCGAGAAGCCGGCGGGGCGGCGGCTCGCCGAGCTTGGCGGTCCCGTGGCGGAGCTGCTGCAGCAGCACGAGCGCTGGGCGGCGACCCATGGCGCCGAGGGAGCGCCGCTCGACCTCAGCGGCTATGATTTGCGCGACGCGCCGCTGCTCTCCGGCCTGTGCCTGTCCGCCCTGCGCGCCACCGGTGCGATCTTCGTCGGGCTGACGCTGGACGGCACGGGCCTGCAGGCGGCGCAGCTCGAAGGCGCCGATTTCCGCTCCTGCTGCCTGGCACGCGCCGATCTGCGCGGCGCCAATCTCAGCCTGGCCCGGCTCACCAACGCCGATCTGCGCGACTGCAATCTGGGGCCGCTGGTGCTGCCGGGCGGAAGGCTGATCGTCAGCCTGCTGGAACGTGTCGAGGCGCGCCATGTCGATTTCCGGGGCGCCAATTTGTCGCGGGCGGTGATGCGCGGCGCCGACCTTTCCGCCGCAAATCTCAGCGGCGCCGAGCTGGACGGCAGCGATCTGCTCGGCGCCCATCTCGACGGCGTCACCGGGCTGCCGTGAACGGGCATTGCAGCCCGGGCAGGGACGCCTAATATTCTGTTCAGCAGGCCGCCCGATGCGCGTCCCAGCGGAAGCGAGCGTCTTCGACTCGCGCGGCGCCTCCTCTCTCGGGCGCGGCAACCCTGTGGCAGGGCGGCGATAAAAGCGGTGAGGCGCCGTTGACCTGGAAACCCGCCGGCCAAGGCGCCACAGGAGGAACGCGGATGAAGAACGAGCCTACGGGCAAGGCAAGACCTCGCGAGCAGCGCGGGCGGCAAGACGAGCGCGAGCCGGAGCGCCGGCCGCACCGGGACGAGCCGGAGCGAAAGCCGGGCGAGCACAAGCACGGCGAGTGGCGCGGCTCCGGAGTGTGCGGCGACCGTCACACCGACTGATCGGCGGGCGGGCAGCTCCGGAGCGCGGCGGAACGGGTCGGCGAACCTGCCGTTTGCCCCAAAGGGCAAGGCAGGAGCACTCGCATGAGCGGTTATCGCGTCATCGGCATCGTGTTGGCGGTGGTTGGGGCGGTGCTGCTTTACTTTGGCGTAACCAGCTCGCATTCCCTGGTCAACCAGGCATCGCAGACACTGCTTGGCCGCTTCACGCAGCAGACCATGGTCTACATCATTCTCGGCATCGTGGCGCTGGTCGGCGGTGCGCTCACAGCGCTGGTCGGCCGGCGCTGACCGCGCCGCGTTCTCGCCGAACCCGCCTTCTTCCGATGTGAGCAGCGGCGCCTGGGGCCGCCGCAGGTGTCCCGCCGATATATCATGGCAGCAATGACTTCCTCGTGAGGCGGGGGATGCCGGCGCGGCAGCCCGCCTATCCCAGGTATCGACGGCCTCACCGCCAGCGATGAGCGCATCTTTCCCCGCCGCGGCGGCCCTTTCTCCCGTCGCCGTGGCATCGGGTCCGCGGGATCCCCCCGCCCGCAGGGCCCTGCCCGGGCCAACCCCTCGCCCGGGCACCGGCGGCGGCGCGCCCTCGCGCCGCCGCCCGCTTTTGTGCGCAGACACAAAGGCACTGAAAGCACTATATCGCCTGTTTAATATCGTATATGCACGATAATGCTTGACGTACGCCTTCCTCCCGCGGCACCTATGGCGCAAGATCGGCGGAAGCCGACGACAAACGCGGTTGTGGCCAAGGGAGGTTCAGGGATGCCCGGCGATGGTGCCCCGCCGATCGCGCTGCCGCGCGACTACAACGCCGCCGTCGATCTCGTCCAGCGAAACCTCAAGGCCGGGCGCGGCGAGAAGACCGCTTTCCGCGACGATCGCGGCGCGCTGACCTATGCGGAGCTCGCCGAGCGGGTCGATCGCGCCGCCAACGCATTGCGCGCCCTCGGGCTCGAGCCGGAGCAGCGCGTGCTGCTCTGCCTGCTCGACACCGTCGATTTCCCGACGCTGTTCCTCGGCGCGATCAAGGCCGGGATCGTGCCGATCCCGGTCAACACGCTGATGACCACGGCGGATTACGATTTCATGCTGTGCGACAGCCGCGCCCGCGCGCTCGTCGTCTCCGATGCGCTCTACGACCGCTTCGCGCCGATCCTGGCAAAGCAGCCGGCACTCCGGCAGGTGGTGGTGTCCGGCAGCCAGCCGGTCGAGGGGCGGCACCTCCTGAGCGAGCTGCTGGCGGCGGCGGCCCCGCGCGCCGAGCCGGCGGAGACCACCGCCGACGACATGTGCTTCTGGCTCTATTCCTCGGGCTCGACCGGGACACCCAAGGGCACCGTGCATCTGCATTCGCACCTCATCCTCACCGCCGAGCTCTACGCCAAGCCGATCCTCGGCATCCGCGAGAGCGACGTGGTGTTTTCCGCTGCCAAGCTGTTCTTCGCCTACGGGCTCGGCAATGCCTTGACCTTCCCGATGGCGGTGGGCGCCACATCGGTCCTGATGGCCGAGCGGCCGACGCCGGCCGCGGTGGCGCGCGTGCTGACGCAGCACCGGCCGACGCTCTTCTACGGCGTGCCGACGCTCTATGGCGCGATGCTGGCGAGCCCCGAGCTGCCGCAGCGCGGCGAGGTCGCGATCCGCCGCTGCACCTCGGCGGGCGAGGCGCTGCCGGAGGAGATCGGCAAGCGCTGGACGGAGCATTTCGGCGTCGAGATCCTCGACGGCATCGGCTCGACCGAGATGCTGCACATCTTCCTCTCCAACCGGCCGGGCGAGGTGCGCTACGGCACGACGGGAAAGCCGGTGCCGGGCTACGACATCCGCCTCGTCGACGAGGCCGGAACGCCGGTCGAGCCCGGCACGATCGGCGAGCTGCAGATCTCGGGACCGACCAGCGCCGCCTTCTACTGGAATCAGCGCGAGCGCTCGCGCCAGACCTACCTCGGCCCCTGGACGCGCAGCGGCGACAAATACCTCGAGGACGAGGACGGCTATTTCACCTATTGCGGCCGCAGCGACGACATGCTGAAGGTGAGCGGCAACTACGTCTCGCCCTTCGAGGTCGAGGCGGCATTGCTGGCGCATGCGTCGGTGCTGGAGGCCGCAGTGGTGGCCCAGCTCGACGAACAGAAGCTGGTGAAGCCCAAGGCCTATATCGTGGTGAAGCCCGGCGCCGCCGCCTCGCCCGCCCTGGCCGAGGCGCTGCAAGGGCACGTGAAGTCGCGCCTGGCACCCTACAAATATCCGCGCTGGATCGAGTTCATCGACGAACTGCCCAAGACCGCCACGGGCAAGATCCAGCGCTTCAAGCTGCGCGCACGCAGCACGCTGTGAGCGGCAACGGGGAGAGCGCGATGACCAGAGCAACCAGGACAGTGAACCGGCGCGCGGTGCTCGCCGGCATGACCGCGAGTGCCGCCGCCGCGGCGAGCTTTGTGCCGACGCGCTTTGCCATCGGCCAGCAGGCGAAGATCAAACTCGGGCTGATGCTGCCCTATACCGGCACCTATGCGGCGCTCGGCAAGAACATCGACGCGGCGCTGCGGCTCGCCATCGCCGAGGCCGGCGGCAGGCTGGGCGGGCGCGACATCGATTACATCGTGCTCGACGATGAATCGGAGCCGGCGAAGGGC
>DAHUYF010000183.1 GCA_027315365.1 Rhodospirillales bacterium
CGGCAGCGCATTGCCGCCGAAGCTGGCTTATGGCGGCGCGCATCGCAAGCCCCGTCGAGCGGGGCGGCGCTCACCGGCCGGCGGCGAGCGCCGCCTCGGCGAAGAGCGCGATCGCCAGGAGCCGCGCATCCTCGCCGCTGCGCCCGACCAGCTGCACGCCGACCGGCAGCCCGGCGGCGCCACGATGGGCCGGCAGCGCGATGCAAGGGAGGTGGAGCAGCGTCCAGGGACGGTTGAAGACGGCGTCGCCGGTGGTGGCGAGCGGCGGCGCTTCGCCCGGCGCCGCCGGCACCAGCATGGCGTCGAACTCGCCGAAGAACGCGCCGAGCCGCGCGCGGGCCGCCGCGGCCTGGGCGCGCGCCGCGTCATAGTCGGCGGCGCTGACCGCCATGCCGTCCGCCAGCATCGCCGCGGTGCGGGGCATGATCTCGGCGGCGCGGCAGAGCCGCTCCCAGGCGAGGTTGCGCGCCGCCTCGTGGTTCATGATCGCGAGCTGCGCCGCGACCAGCCCGTCGAAGTCGGGGAACGGCGCGCGCTCGGCGACCGTCGCGCCGGCGCGCGCCAGCGCCTCGCGCGCCGCGTCGAGTGCTGCGACCGTCTCCGGCTGCGCCTCCCGCCAGGGCTGCGGCCGATAGAGGCCGATGCGCGGCCGCTGCGCCGGCCCGGCCGGCCGCAGCTCCGGCCGGTCGGTGAGGGCGGCGAGGAACAGGGCGGTGTCGGCGACGTCGCGCGCGAAGCCGCCGACGGTGTCGAGACTCGGCGCCAGCACCTTGGTGCCGGCCGGCGCGATGAGGCCGAAGCTCGGCTTCATGCCGACGATGCCGCAGAACGAGGCCGGCCGCAGGATCGATCCCGCGGTCTGCGTGCCGAAGGCCAGCGGCACCATGAAATCGGCCACCGCCGCGGCCGAGCCGCTCGACGAGCCGCCGGGCGTGTGCGCCGGGTGGTGCGGGTTGCGGGTCTTGCCGGGGCTGAGCGCGGCGAACTCCGTGGTCTCGGTCTTGCCGAGCACGATCGCGCCGGCCGCGCGCGCCAGCGCCACGCAGGCGGCGTCGGCGCCCGGGCGATGGCCGCGATAGGCGCGCGAGCCGTAACCCGTCGGCATATCGGCGGTGTTCATGATGTCCTTGACCCCGATCGGGACGCCGTGCAGCGGCCCGCGCGGCGGTGACTGGTCGCAGGCGCGCGCCTCGGCGAGCGCCTGATCCGCATCGATGTGGGCCCAGGCGCCGACCTCGCCCTCGCGCCGGGCAATGCGCTCGAGACAGGATTCGACCAGCGCCCGGGCAGTGAGCCGGCCGGCGGCGATGCGCCGCGCCGCCTCGCTGGCGGACAGGCGGAACGGTTCGGACATGCGTGGGTTCTCCCGGACGGTTGGACGGCCATTTCAGCAATGATGGCGCCGGGCGTCGAGCCCCGACTATGCTGGGCCGCCGTGCTTCGGGCGCAGGCGAGGCGGTCCCGCCGCGCCGCCCCGATCGCGGCGCCCGTGCCACGCCCGAAGGAGCGGCCCATGACCGACGAGTTCATCGACGCGGCCGGGATCGCGGGCTACCACGCGCATGTCTATTACGACCGGGCGACGCGCGGCCGGGCCGAACGGCTGCGCCGGGCGATCGGCGAGCGCTTCGCCACCCGCCTCGGCCGCTGGCACGACGAACCGGTCGGGCCGCATCCGGCCTCGATGTTCCAGATCGCCTTCGCGGTCGGCGAGCTGGCGCGCCTGCTGCCCTGGCTGATGCTGAACCGCGATGGGCTCAGCATCCTGCTGCATCCGCTGACCGGCGACGACTACGAGGATCACGCGCGCTTCGCGCTCTGGCTCGGCGCGCCCTTGCCGTTGCGGCTGGAGGCGCTGCGGCGCGGCGCGGCCCCGGCCTGATCGGAAACCGCCGGCCGCGCCGCGCGCGGCCGGCTGGGAAGGGGCGGCTACGCTGCCGCGCCGCGCAGCCGCTGGAAGAGTGCCAGGAACAGCGCCCAGCCGATGCCCCAGGCGGCGTTGACCAGGAAGCCGATGACGAAGAGCGGACCCATCGCGCCGGGCAAGCCGCCGGTCTTGAGCGGGACGACGACGAACATGTAGACCAGCGTCAGCGCCACCCCGCCGAGGATGAGCGAGGCCGCCCAATAGGCCGCGCCGCGGAACCAGCGCGGCAGCGTCAGCACGAAGACGATACCCCAGACGCCGCCCCAGAAGGATTGAGAGATCACGACCGGGACGCCGAACGGCTTGGTCGGCGCCATGTTGAAGGGCGGCACCGGGATGATGCCGGCGAGATGCAGGATCAGGAACATGATCTGGTGGAAGACCGGCACGGCGAGAAAGCCGGCGATGAAGGCCATCACCAGCGTGGCGACCGACAGTTGCGTGCTGCCGGCCGCGTGCGGAACGGAGGTAGAGCTCATCCTGGGTGTCCTCGCGGTTTCTGACGGAGGTCTTAGCTGCCCCCGCATCATCCTGCTCCCGTCCCGGGCGTGCGTCCAATCTTTCGCACCGGAGCGGCGAGGCAGGCCTCGTCTCCCGCTTGACGCGGCCCCGGCCGCGCCGGGATACTGGGACGATTCCAAGGGGAGCCCCGCTAAGGGGCTGAGACACCGCTCCTGCCTCCGGCGGCTTTTGCCCGGGCGACGTGGGAACCCTTTGAACCTGATCCGGATCGTACCGGCGTAGGGAAAGGAACAGCGCGGCTCGAAGCACCGCCAGAGCCGCCCCTCAACTCCGCAGGCACCGGATCTCCTGTTGCACCGATCACTCGGGAGAAGGAGATCACCATGCCCGAAGGCAGCCTGAAGCAGACCATCGGCGTCTCGACCGGCCCGCTGCCGGCGTCGCGCAAGGTCCATCTGCGCGGCCGGCGCCATCCCGACCTGCGGGTGGCGATGCGCGAGATCGACCTGTCGCCGTCCGCCAACCAGCCGCCGGTGCGCGTCTACGATCCCTCCGGCCCCTATACCGACGCGTCGGCCCGCATCGACATCGAGCGCGGCCTGCCGCCGCTGCGCGCGCCCTGGGTCCGCGCGCGCGGCGATGTCGAGGAGACGCCGGCGCGCGCCGTGCGGCCCGAGGACAACGGCCTCAGGCCCGGCGAGGCGAGCGAGGTGCCACTGTTCGACCGCGCCGGGCGGCGGCCGCTGCGGGCGAAGGCCGGGGGCGCGGTGACGCAGCTCGCCTATGCGCGGGCCGGCATCGTCACGCCGGAGATGGAATACATCGCCATCCGCGAGAATCTCGGCCGCGACGAGCGCGCCGCCGCCGCGCGCGACGGGCAGTCCTTCGGAGCGGCGATCCCGGATCATGTCACGCCCGAATTCGTGCGCGACGAGGTGGCACGCGGCCGCGCCATCATCCCCGCCAACATCAACCATCCCGAAAGCGAGCCGATGATCATCGGCCGCAATTTCCTGGTCAAGATCAACGCCAACATCGGCAACTCGATCGTCACCTCCTCGGTCGCCGAAGAGGTCGACAAGCTGGTCTGGGCGATCCGCTGGGGCGCCGACACGGTGATGGATCTCTCGACCGGCAAGAACATCCACACCATCCGCGAATGGATCATCCGCAACGCGCCGGTGCCGATCGGCACGGTGCCGATCTACCAGGCGCTGGAGAAGGTCGGCGGCAAGGCCGAGGACCTCACCTGGGAGATCTTCCGCGATACGCTGGTCGAGCAGGCGGAGCAGGGCGTCGACTATTTCACCATCCATGCCGGCGTGCGCCTGGCCTTCATCCCGCTCACCGCGAAGCGGGTCACCGGCATCGTCTCGCGCGGCGGCTCCATCGTCGCCAAATGGTGCCTCGCCCATCACCGGGAAAGCTTCCTCTATACGCATTTCGCCGAGATCTGCGAGATCATGCGGGCCTATGATGTGAGCTTCTCGCTCGGCGACGGGCTCAGGCCCGGCTCCAACGCCGACGCCAATGACGAGGCGCAATTCGCCGAGCTGGAGACGCTGGGCGAGCTGACACGGATCGCCTGGGCGCGCGACTGCCAGGTCATGATCGAAGGCCCCGGCCATGTGCCGATGCACAAGATCAAGGAGAATATGGATCGCCAACTCGTCGCCTGCGGCGAGGCGCCGTTCTACACGCTGGGGCCGCTCGTCACCGACATCGCGCCCGGCTACGACCACATCACCTCGGGCATCGGCGCGGCGATGATCGGCTGGTTCGGCACGGCGATGCTGTGCTACGTGAC
>DAHUYF010000202.1 GCA_027315365.1 Rhodospirillales bacterium
GGCCTCGTCAAGTTCGACTTCCTCGGCCTGAAGACGCTGACCGTCCTGGCCCGCGCGCTGGAGCTGTTGCAGGCGCGCGGCGTGACGCTCGATCTTGCCGCGCTGCCGATCGACGACCGGCCAAGCTACGATCTGCTGGGACGCGGCGACACCGTCGGCGTGTTCCAGCTCGAAGGCGCGGGCATGCGCGACGTGCTGCGCAAGCTGCGCCCCGACCGCTTCGAGGACATCATCGCCGTCAATGCGCTCTATCGGCCGGGGCCGATGGAGAACATCCCGCGCTACATCGCGGTGAAGCATGGCGACGAGCGGCCGGATTATCTCCATCCCTCGCTCGAGCCGATCCTGGCGGAAACGCACGGGATCATGATCTATCAGGAACAGGTGATGCAGATCGCGCAGGTGCTCAGCGGCTATTCGCTGGGCGGCGCCGATCTGCTGCGCCGCGCCATGGGCAAGAAGATCAAGGCGGAGATGGAGGCGCAGCGCAAGGCCTTCATCGAGGGCGCCACGGCGCGCGGCGTCGCCGGGCGGGTCGCCGAGCACATCTTCGACCAGGTGGCCAAGTTCGCCGGCTACGGCTTCAACAAGTCGCATGCCGCGGCTTATGCGCTCGTCGCCTACCAGACGGCCTATCTCAAGGCGAACCATCCGGTCGAGTTCCTCGCGGCGCTGATGACGCTCGATCTCGGCAACACCGACAAGCTCAACGTCTTCCGCGGCGAATGCGACCGGCTCGGCATCAAGCTGCTGCCGCCCGACATCAACCGCTCGGAGGTCGCCTTCGCGGTCGAGGCGACGCCGCAGGGCATGGCGATCCGCTACGCGCTCGCCGCGGTCAAGGGCGTCGGCGCCCAGGCGATGCGGCAGCTCGTCGAGGAGCGTCAGGCGCGCGGACCGTTCCGCGATCTCTTCGATCTCGCCCGGCGCCTCGACGTCAAGAGCTTCAATCGGCGCCAGTTCGAATGCCTGGCCAAGGCCGGTGCCTTCGACGCCCTCAACCGCAATCGTGCGCAGACCTTCGCCGCCAGCGAGATGCTGCTGCGGCACGCCGCCGCCGCTGCCGACGAGCGCGCCAGCCAGCAGGTCAATCTGTTCGGCGACGGGGATGGACCTGCTGCGCGCGGTCCGGCGCTGCCGGCGGTCGCGGACTGGCCGCCGATCGAGCGCCTGCAGCACGAGTTCGACGCGATCGGCTTCTATCTCTCGAGCCATCCGCTCGATGCCTATGGCAAGAGCCTGGAGCGGTTGGGCGTGGTGCGTCTTGCCGACCTGTCGGCGCGGCTCACCATCGGCGGCGCCACCCGCTTCAAGCTTGCGGGCGTGGTCATCGGCCGCAAGGAGCGGACCTCGGCGCGCGGCAATCGCTTTGCCTTCGTGCAGATGTCGGATGCCAGCGGCGTCTTCGAGGTGATGATGTTCTCGGAGGTGCTGGGCCAGTCGCGCCAGCTCCTCGACGGTGGCCAGCCGCTGCTGGTTACCGTCGATGTCCGCGCCGAAGAGGAGACCCTGCGCCTCACCGGGCAGCGCGTCGAGGCGCTCGACGGGGTCGTCGCGCATGCGGCGGCGGGCCTCAAGGTGTTCCTCGGCGAGCCCGACGCGCTGTCGCCGCTGCGCGGCTTGATGCAGCGCGAGAGTGGCGGGCGCGGCCGGGTGTCGGTGGTGGTGCCGGTGCCGCCGGCCCGCGAAGTCGAGATTTTGCTGCCGGGCGGCTTTAAGATCAGTCCCAAGGTGCGGGCGGCGGTGAAGTCGCTGCCGGGCATCCTGGACGTCCACGACCTCTGAGGCAGGGGAGGAGGGGCCATGGCGGATCGGGCGAAGATCGTATTCGACCTCGACGGCACTTATGTGCATCTCAAGGCGAGCGGCGGTGCGACGCAGGTGGAATCCGGCAACGATTTCTGGGCGCGACTGCCCGAGCGGGCCGAACTCGGCGAAGGGCGGCTGCTGTGGGCGGCGGCGCAGGTGCGCGACAGCGCCGATTGGGAGATGCATCCGCAGGGCGATGAAGTCGTCTACCTGTTGTCGGGGGCGATCGATCTCGCGGTGCTGGCGGGCGACGCCGAACGCACCGTCACCTTGCGGCCGAACAGCGCCTGTATCGTGCCCAGGGGTGTCTGGCACCGCTTCATCGTACAGAAGCCGGCCAATGTGCTTTCCATTACGCCGAGCCTCGGGACGCAACGACGGCCGGTCGAAGCCAAGCGTCAAGGGCGGTGAGTCTACAATTGGTGCAATTTTATTAAGAAATCACCGAAATTTGGTGTTCGGGACTCTTCCAAGTTTTTGGGGGTTTTAGAAGAATGCCGGACGATTTGTGGCCCCTCGGTGCGATTTATTGGAAAGCGGTAAGGATTACAGGCTAGGCTTCCGATCCTCGACAAGTCGCCGGCTCTTGCCCGCGAGGATCAACAATGCCTGACGATCGGATCACGGACGCCAAGGACCTGGTAAAGCGGGTCAGCGATTTCGGCGAAGAGTTGAAGGAGCGGCGGCGTTTCGAGCGCAAGAAGCTGCTCTGGGCCGCCACGGTCGAAGTGCGTGGCCAACGCTTCGAAGGCATGATCGTCGACCTCTCGGCCGGCGGCGCGCGCATCAAATTCGACGCTCCGGTGGCCACCGGAGATGAGCTCACACTGATGCTGAAGCAACTCGACGAACTCGGCGCCAAGGTGGTCTGGCAGCGCGAGGGCGAGGCCGGGCTGCAATTCCTGCTCGCTCCGGACGAGGTGGCGGCGCGGATCCAGCAGACCCTGCCTGTGGCTGCCTCGGTGGCGGAGGAATTGGCGGCCGACCGCCCCGCGACCGAACCGGCGCCGCCCGTCTCGGCGGCAACCGCCAGGCCCGAACCCGTATCGCCGCTCCCCCGTTCGGCTGCCCGCCGCCTGCGCCAGCGCATCCTTGCCGTCGCCGCGGTGGCCGTCGCCGGCCTCAGCCTGGTCATCGGCGGTGGCACGCTGCTGACGGGTTGGAGCCGCGGCGGCGTGCCGCCGGCGCTGGCCGTCAGCGCCGGCGCCAACGACCAGCGCAGCTGCCCTAATCTCATGGGCAAGGTCAACGGCTCGTCCAACCAGGTCGATTTCAGTTTGAACGTCGCCTCAGCAGTGCAAGCCAAGTGCCTGGATGTCCACCATCTTGGGCCGTCGGACGACAATGAGGGCGGGCGCATGGTGCGGGCCACCAAGGTGCCCCTCCAGTAAATCGCCGGCCGGCGCATTCCGGCTGGGTTTCGGGCTTGCCAAAACGCCTGCGGGGCCCTATTTAGGGGCGCTCTTAAGCAAACCTCACGCGGGGACGCGGCGGCTTTCGCCTCGGCGATGGCAGCTGCTCCGGTGTCGGCATCGAGCCGATGATCCCCCGCGGCGGCCTAACCGGAGAAGGATGACAATGGCAATACCCGATTTCACCATGCGCCAGCTGCTGGAAGCCGGCGTCCATTTCGGCCATCACACGCGCCGCTGGAATCCGAAGATGGCGCCCTACATCTTCGGCGTGCGCAACGGCGTTCACATCATCGATCTCGAGCAAACGGTGCCGATGCTCCACCGGGCGCTGCAGGCCGTGCGCGACGTTGCGGCGCAAGGCGGACGCGTGCTCTTCGTCGGCACCAAGCGCCAGGCGCAGGAAGCGATTGCCGAGGCGGCGAAACGCTGCGGCCAGTACTATGTCAACCACCGCTGGCTCGGCGGCATGCTGACCAACTTCAAGACCATCTCGCAGTCGATCAAGCGGCTGAAGGAGCTCGACGAGCGCATCAACCAGCCGGGCGGCGGCCTGACCAAGCGCGAGCTGCTGGAGCTGACGCGCGATCGCGACAAGCTGGAGCGCGCGCTGGGCGGCATCAAGGAGATGGGCGGGCTTCCGGACATCCTGTTCATCATCGACACCAACAAGGAAGCGATCGCCGTGCAGGAGGCGAACAAGCTCAAGATTCCCGTGGTGGCGGTGCTCGACAGCAACTCCTCTCCCGACGGAATCGTCATGCCCGTGCCCGGCAATGACGATGCGATGCGAGCCATCCATCTCTATTGCGACCTGGTCTCGGGCGCGGTGCTCGACGGGCTGCAGGCGGAGCTGGCCGGCTCCGGCGCGGATCTCGGGGAGCAGGCCGAGCTTCCGGCCGAGGCGCCGCCGCCGGTCGCCGCGGAGAGCGGGACGGCGGAGCAGGCGACGGCCTGAGCCGCGCCGCCGAGAGGAACGAGAACGGCGGCGGCTTCTGCCGCCGTTCTTTTAGGACAACGCGGTTGAGAGGGAGATAGCATGGCCGAGATCACCGCTGCGCTGGTCAAAGAGCTGCGCGAGAAGACCGGCGCCGGCATGATGGACTGCAAGCGCGCGCTGGGCGAGACGCAAGGCGACCTCGAGGGCGCGGTCGATTGGCTGCGCAAGAAGGGCCTGTCCGCCGCCGCCAAGAAGGCGGGCCGCGTCGCCGCCGAGGGGCTGGTCGGGGTCGCCACGCGTGGCCGCCGGGGCGCCATGGTCGAGGTCAATGCCGAGACCGACTTCGTCGCGCGCAACGACGCCTTCCAGCAATTCGTGCGCACGGTCACCGAGCTGGCGCTCGACACCGGCGACGACATCGAAGCGCTGAAGGCAGCGGCGTTCCCGGGCTCCGGGCGCACGGTCGCCGAGGAACTCACGCACATGATCGCCACGATCGGCGAGAACATGGCGCTGCGCCGGGCGCGCCGGATCGAGGTCAAGGACGGCATCGTCCTTTCCTATGTGCACAACGCGCTGGCGCCGGGGCTGGGCAAGATCGGCGTGCTGGTGGCGCTGGAATCGACCGGTGACGGCGAGAAGCTGGGGGCGCTGGGCAAGCAGCTTGCCATGCATGTGGCGGCGGCCAAGCCGGACTATCTGGACGTCGGCGCGGTCGACGCCGCGGCGCTGGAGCGCGAGCGGGACGTGCTGCGCGAGCAGTCGCGTGCCAGCGGCAAGCCGGAGGCGATCATCGAGAAGATGGTCGAGGGAAGGCTGCGCAAATTCTACGAGGACGT
Source organism: Rhodospirillales bacterium (assembly GCA_027315365.1). Lineage (GTDB taxonomy): Bacteria > Pseudomonadota > Alphaproteobacteria > ATCC43930 > CGMCC-115725 > DAHUYF01. The sequence continues at coordinate 5,001 of DAHUYF010000202.1, forward strand.
CGTGCTGCTGGAGCAGGTGTATGTCATCGACGGCGAGCGCCGGGTCGGCAAGGTGATCGAAGCAGCGGCCAAGGATCTCGGCACTGCGGTCAAGGTGGCGGGGTTCGCCCGATTCGCGCTGGGCGAGGGGATCGCCCGCGAGCAGGGTGACTTCGCCGCCGAGGTCGCGGCGGCGGTAAAGCCGCGCTGACGGCGATGCAAGACGGCGGCCAAGGCCTCGTGTATCATGGCCCTGCCATAAAAGCTTAAAGCACCATGCCAGAGGACCCCATTCACCATCCGGCCGCCCGGTACCGCCGCGTCCTGCTGAAGCTGTCGGGCGAGGCGCTGATGGGCGATCAGGGACACGGGCTCGATCCCAAGATCGTCACCCGCATCGCCCGGGAGGTGAAATCGGTGCATGGGCTCGGCGTCCAGGTCTGTCTTGTCATCGGCGGCGGCAACATCTTTCGCGGGCTTGCCGGTGCGGCGCAGGGCATGGAGCGGGCGACCGCGGACTACATGGGAATGCTCGCCACCGTCATCAATTCGCTGGCGGTGCAGAGCGCGCTGGAGCGCCAGGGGGTGGTGACGCGTGTGCTCTCGGCGATCAGCATGCAGGCGGTGTGCGAGCCCTATATCCGCCGGCGAGCCATCCGCCACATGGAAAAGGGCAGGGTCGTGATCTTCGGTGCCGGCACCGGCAATCCGTTCTTCACCACCGACACCGCCGCCGCGCTGCGCGCCTCCGAGATGGATTGCGACGCGCTGCTCAAGGCGACCAAGGTCGACGGCGTCTATTCCGCCGACCCGCACAAGGATCCGACGGCCGAACGTTACGAACGCCTCAGCTATCTCGATGTGCTGTCGCGGGATCTGGAAGTGATGGACGCGGCGGCGATCTCGCTCGCGCGCGAGAACAATATTCCGATCCTGGTATTTTCGATCCACAGTGACGGCGGGTTTGCCGACGTCGTTACCGGGCAGGGCCGCTTCACGATCATTACGGAGTGAGAGTGGGGGCATGAGCGAAGAGCAGATCATCAGCGACCTCCGTCGCCGCATGGACGGCGCGCTTGAGGTGTTGCGCAAGGAGTTCGCGGGGCTGCGCACCGGACGCGCCTCGGCCGGCATGCTCGAGCCGGTGGTGGTCGAGGCCTATGGCAACACCCTGCCGCTTACCCAGGTCGGTACGGTGAGCGTGCCGGAGCCGCGGCTCATCATCGTGCAGGTCTGGGACCGGGGTAACGTCAAAGCCGCGGAAAAGGCGATTCGCGAGGCCGGTCTCGGCCTCAACCCGCAAACCGAGGGCCAGACCATCCGCGTGCCGATCCCCGACCTCAACGAGGAGCGGCGCAAGGAACTGACCAAGGTTGCGGCAAAATATGCCGAGCAGGCGCGCGTTTCCGTGCGCAACGTCCGGCGTGACGGGATGGATCTGCTGAAGAAGCAGGAGAAGGATCACAAGATCACCCAGGACCAGCACCGCAAGCTCGACAAGGACATCCAGACGCTCACCGACGACACCATCAAGAAGATCGACGGATTTCTCGCCCAGAAGGACAAGGAAATTCTCCAGGTTTGAGCGCCATGGACTCCGTCGCGACCGCCCCGCCGCCGCCACCCGCCCATGTCGCGATCATCATGGACGGCAACGGGCGCTGGGCGAAGCTGCGCGGCCTGCCGCGCATCGCCGGCCATCGCCGCGGCGCCGAGGCGGTGCGGCGCACCGTGCAGGCGGCGGCGGAGTTCGGCATCGGCTATCTCACCCTCTTCGGTTTCTCCTCGGAGAACTGGAAGCGACCGATCGGCGAGGTCGACGACCTCATGGGGTTGCTGCGCCACTATATCCGCGCTGAGATCGCCGAACTGCATGCTCGGGGCGTACGCGTGCGCATCATCGGCGAGCGCCGGCGCCTGGCGCCGGACATCGTCACGCTCATCGACAAGGCCGAAGCGCTGACGGGTGGCAATGGCGGGTTGCGGCTGACGCTCGCGCTCTCCTATGGCGGCCGTGCCGAGATTGCTGCGGCGGCGCGCGCCATCGCGCAGGCGGCGGTGCAGGGCCGGCTCGCGCCGGAACAGGTCGACGAAGCGGTGTTCGCGCGCCACCTGTTCACCGCCGACATGCCCGACGCCGACCTTCTCATCCGCACCAGCGGCGAGCAGCGCATCAGCAATTTTCTGCTGTGGCAAAGCGCCTATGCGGAGCTCGTCTTCACCGATACGCTGTGGCCTGATTTCGGCAAGGCGGATCTCGAAAAGGCACTTCGCGACTTTCATGGCCGCGACCGCCGCTACGGTGCCTCGGTTGGGTCGCGCTAGGGCGACCCCGCTGCTGCTGCGCATCGCCTCGGCGGCGGTGCTGGCGCCTTTGGTGCTGGGCGCGGTCTGGGCGGGCGGTCGCTGGGTGCTGGCCCTGGCGCTGCTGGCCGTCGCCGTCATGGGCGGCGAGTGGGCGAGCCTTGCCGCACGCGGCCCGTTCGGCGCCACCGCGGCCCTGATCCCGATGACCGGACTCGCCGCCGTGGCCGCGCTCGGCTTCGGGGCCGGGCTCGGCATCGCCTGCCTCGTCGCCACGCTCGGCGCGCTGCTGGTATTCGCCGCCGCGATCGTCTCCGGCAAGGCTCGGCCGCTTTGGGCGGCGACGGGGACGCTTTGGATCGCGCTTGGCGCCGTCGCCTTCCTCGGCTTGGCAAGCCTCCCTGAAAGGGTGCACGAGACAGCTTTCTGGCTCCTGGCCGCGGTCTGGGCCAATGACATCGCCGCCTACGCCGCCGGCCGCACCATCGGCGGCCCCAAACTGGCGCCGCGTCTCAGCCCCAACAAGACCTGGGCCGGCTTCGCAGGCGGGGTGGCGGCGGCGGCTCTGATGGGCGGCCTGGCGGCGCTGGCGACCGGGGCGAGCCTGTCGCCGCTGATCGGCATGAGCCTGCTGCTGGGCGTGGCGGGACAACTGGGCGACCTTGCGGAGTCCTGGGCCAAGCGCCATTTCGGAGTCAAGGATTCCGGCCGGCTCATTCCCGGCCATGGCGGCCTCCTCGACCGCGTCGACGGGCTGCTCGCGGCGTCCTTGCTGGCGGGAGTGGTGACCGCCGCGGCCGGCCGTACACCTTTGCTATGGTGAGACGGTATGGCATCTCCACATTGTTGACAAAAAGGACCTACACTCTCGTCTTGATATCTGCGACGAGGGGTTCCAGGAAAGGACGGATCTCTGCTCATGGCTTGGGTGACAGGCGGTATCGGCCATCTCATCGCGTTCCTGTTCGTCCTCACCGTGCTGGTCTTCGTGCACGAGCTTGGCCACTACCTGGTGGCGCGGCGCAACGGCGTCCGCGTCGAGATATTTTCCATCGGCTTCGGACCGGAGCTGTTCGGCTGGCATGATCGCGCCGGCACACGCTGGAAAGTCAGTGCCATCCCGCTGGGCGGCTACGTCAAGATGTTCGGCGATGCCGATCCCGCCTCGCTCCCGGGGGAGCAGCTGCGCGACATGACCGAGGCGGAGAAAGCGGTCTCCTTCCACCACAAGCGCCTGTGGCAGCGCGTCGCCGTGGTATCGGCGGGGCCGATCGCCAATTTCGTGCTGGCCGTGCTGTTGCTCACCGTCATCATCGCGGTGCGCGGTCAGCAATTCTCGCCTCCCGATGTCGGCCAGGTGCTGCCGGGCAGCGCCGCCGAGGCGGCCGGCATCAAGCCTGGGGACGTCATCGTTGCCATCGACGGACAGCCGATCGACCGCTTCGAGACCATTCAACGGATCGTCGAGACCAACACCGGCACGCCACTCGAGCTGACGATAAAGCGCGGCGACGGCGAACTCGGCCTGCGGGTCACCCCCAAGATGGTGATCGAGACCGATCGCCTCGGCTTTATCCATCACATCGCGCGACTCGGCATCGGGCGCAAGGGGGTGGATTTCATCCAGCGCAATCCCGTCGTAGCCGTTTGGTACGCCGCCGACGAATCCTGGTATCTCACCGCCGGGACGCTGAAGGCGGTATGGCAGATGATCATCGGTCTGCGCTCGAGCGACGAGCTCAGCGGGCCCATCGGCATTTTCCAGCTCTCGGGGGCGGTGGCGCAGGAGGGCTTCATTCCGCTGCTGGGATTCGCCGCCGTGTTGTCGATCAATCTCGGCCTCATCAATCTCTTTCCCATTCCCGTCCTTGACGGCGGTCATCTGCTATTCTATGCCGCTGAGGCCATTCGTGGAAAACCGCTCAGCCAGCGCGCGCAGGAGTATGGCTTTCGCTTCGGATTGGCCCTGGTCCTGATGTTGATGGTGTTCGCGACCTGGAACGATTTGGTGCGGATTTCCAAAACCTGGAGTTCGTAAAACCCGGGCGCATGGACGACTGAGGCGGGGCAGTCGAGAGCGTTTCGCTGGCGGGGGGCGTATTGCGGCGTAACTTGGCTGTTGCTGCGGTCTGCGTCGGGGTCGCAGGCGCTACCGGCGTGGTAATCTTGCCGACGCGGCAAAGCGCCGCACAGGTGCCGTCCGGCGGCACCATCTCCGAGATCCGCATCGAAGGCATGCAGCGCGTCGAGCCGGAGACGGTGCGCTCCTACCTGCAGGTGCAGCCGGGCGACGCATTCGATTCCGACCGGATCGACAAATCGCTCAAGAGCCTGTTCGCCACCGGCCTTTTCGCCGATGTGACGCTGCGCCGCGACGGCAATGCGCTGATCGTGCACGTGGTGGAAAATCCGGTCATCAACCGCATCGCTTTCGAGGGCAACAAGAAGCTCAGCGACGACACGCTCAATCAGGAGATCCAGCTCAAGCCGCGCACCGTCTATACCCGTGCCAAGGTGCAGAGCGACGTGAAGCGCATCCTCGACCTTTACCGGCGCAACAGCCGCTTTGCCGCGCGCGTCGAACCCAAGATCATTCCACTGGAGCAGAACCGCGTCGATCTCGTTTACGAGATTGACGAAGGCCCGACCACCGGCATCCGCAGCATCAACTTCGTCGGCAATCGCCTGTTCACCGCCGACCGGCTGCGCCAAGTCATCCAGACCAAGGAATCCCGCTGGTACCGCTTCTTCAGCAGCGACGACAATTACGACCCCGATCGGCTGACCTACGACCGCGAGTTGCTGCGCAAATTCTATCTGTCCGAAGGCTATGCCGATTTTCGCGTCGTCTCCGCCGTGGCCGAACTGACGCCGCAGCGCGACGGCTTCTTCATTACCTTCACCATCGAGGAAGGCGAGCGCTACAAATTCGGCAAGATCGACGTGACCAGCGCGCTCAAGGACGTCACAGCCGCCATGCTCAAGCCGCTGGTGACCGTGCACGAGGACGAGTGGTACAACGCCGACAAGATCGACAACACGATAAAGGCGCTCACCGACGCGGCGGGTAATCGCGGTTATGCCTTCGTCAACATCGAGCCGCGCGTCCAGCGCAACGGCCAGGCGCACACCATCGACGTCACCTTCGACGTCAAGGAGGGGCCGCGCGTCTATGTCGAGCGCATCGACATTACCGGCAACCAGCGTACGCTCGACAAGGTGATCCGGCGCGAGTTCCGGCTGATGGAGGGCGACGCGTTCAACACGTCGCGGATGCAGCGCTCGGAGCAGCGCATCAAGAACCTCGGCTACTTCAAGAAGGTCGACATCACCAACAATCCCGGCAGCGCGCCGGACAAGACCGTGATCAACGTCAACGTCGAGGAGCAGTCGACCGGCCAGTTCTCGGTCGGCGCCGGGTTCTCGACCTTGATGGGCATCCTGGGCGACGTCACCATCAGCGAGAGCAATCTCGCGGGGACCGGCCAGGATCTGCGCATCAACGCCATTGTCGCGCAATACGACGACCAGGTGGATCTGAGCTTTACCGAGCCCTATTTCCTCGATCGCAATCTCGCCGCCGGCTTCGACCTCTTCGTGATCAACCAGAACAACGCGCTGATGGGATCCTACCTGCCGTACAATCAGTTCAGCTACGGCGGCACGCTGCGTCTGGGCTATCAGATCACCGAGTCGCTGCGCCAGACGCTCAAATACACGCTGCGCCAGGACACCATCAACAATGTCCTGTCCTTCGCCTCGCGCTTCATCCAGGAGGAGGCGGGCACGCGCAACACCTCCTCGATTGGCCAGGTGCTGCTTTACGACAAGCGCGACAATCGGCTCGATCCGACGACGGGCTACTTCGCGCAACTCTCCACCGACCTCGCCGGGCTGGGCGGCGACGTGCGCTACGGTCGCGCGGTCGTCGCCGGCGGCACCTATTATGGCTGGGCGCCCTACTACGTGCTGAGCCTCACCGGTGAGGGCGGCATTATCCAGGGTATCGACATGGGCGTGCTCATCGAGGACCGCTTCTTCGTCGGCGGCGACAATCTGCGCGGTTTCAAGATCGGCGGCATCGGTCCGCGCGATCTCCAGACCAACGATACGCTGGGCGGCAACATCTACTATATCGGCAGCCTGCAGCAGAGCTTCCCGATCGGCCTGCCGCCGGAACTCGGCTTCAGCGCGCATGTCTTCAGCGATTTCGGTACCCTCTACGGCATCAACGATGTCGGCAATATCGGCAATTCTAATTCAATCCGCGTTTCCGCCGGCACCGGCTTCTCCTGGAAGTCGCCGATGGGGCCCATCCGCGTCGACATCGCCCGCCCGGTGATTCGTCAGTACTATGACAAATCGTTGACGCTCAACGTCAATTTTGGCACGAGGTTCTGATGCTCCCGGTCCTGCGCCGCCGGCCCCTCGGTGCGCTGTTCCTGATTGCCGCCGCATTCGCAGCGACCCCGCTGGCGGCGGCGCAGCCGGCGCCCCCGGCGCCGGTGATCCTGATCGTCGACATGCAGCAGATCCTGCAGGAGGCCAAGGCGGCCAAGGAAGTCCAGGCGGTGCTCAGTCAGCGCTACAGCGCCTATTCCAAGGAGGTGGCGCAGCAGGAGGACGAGCTGCAGAAGGGGGGCGCCGAGCTCGAGCGCCAACGTACGGCGCTGGCGCCCGACGTCTACACCGCGCGCGCGCGCGACCTGCAGCAACGCTATGACGAACTCGGCAAGAAGGTGCAGTCCAAGCGCCAGGCGCTGCAGCAAAGCCTCAACGACGCCATGGGCAAGGTCCGCGCCGCCGCGCTCGAGGTGCTGGCCGAGATCAGCAAGGAACGGCGCGCCACGCTGGTGCTAGAGAAGCAGGCCGTGGTGTACGAGGCCGAGGGCATGGATATCAGCGCCGACGCCATTCAGCGTCTCGACAAGAAGCTGCCCTCGGTGCAAATCAACCTTCCCGGCGTCGAGGGCGCCAGCCCCCCGCCGCCGGCGAAAAATTAGGCGGAGGCGTCATGGCGGATCCGCGCTTCTTCAGCGTCGCCGGTCCCTTCAACGCGGCCGAGATGGCGCGCCGCAGCGGGGCGGTCATCGCCGGCGCCGCCCGGGCGGACCTGTTGCTGCGCGACGTGGCGCCGCTCGACACGGCGGGGCCCGATCAGCTGAGCTGGCTGGACAACCGCAAATACCTCGCGCAGTTCCGTACCACCGGCGCCGGCGCCGTCTTCGTCCAGCCCGGGCTGGCCGGACAGGCGCCGCCCGGCGTCACCTTGCTGCTGACCGAGCAGCCCTACCGCGCCTATGCCGTGGCCGCCCAGGCCTTCTACCCCGAGCCGCCGCCGGTGCCCGGCATCGCGCCGGGAGCGGTGGTCGATCCGTCGGCGCGGCTGGGCGAGGGCACCGCCGTCGAGGCCAACGCGGTGATCGGCGCCGGGGTCGAGATCGGCAGGCGCTGCCTGATCGGCGCCAACAGCGTCATCGGCGCCGCTTCGGTGCTGGGCGATGATGTGCGGGTGGGCGCCAACGTCAGCATCAGCCATGCGCTGATCGGGGCGCGCGTGCGGCTCTATCCCGGCGTCCGCATCGGCCAGGACGGGTTCGGCTTCGCCCTCGATCCCAAGGGCCATGTGAAAGTCCCCCAGCTCGGCCGGGTGATCATCGGCGACGATGTCGAGATCGGCGCCAACAGCACCGTCGACCGCGGCGCCGGGCCGGACACGGTGATCGGTGCCGGTACCATGATTGATAATCTGGTGCAAATTGGGCACAACGTGAAGATCGGGCGCGGCTGCGTGCTGGTCGCCCAGGCAGGGATTGCCGGCAGCACCCGGCTGGGCGATCATGTCATGATGGGCGCCCAGAGCGGGATGATCGGTCACCTCGTCATCGGCAGCGGGGCCCGCATCGCCGGCCAGTCGGGCGTCATGCGCGATATCGGGCCGGGCGAGAGCGTGATGGGCTATCCCGCGTCGCCCATCAAGGAGTTCTTCCGCCAGCACGCGACCCTGCTGCGTCTGGCGAAAAGGAAGAGTGAATAGGATGGATACGACGCAGCCGGGCGTCACTGCCGAGATCGACATTCAGCGGATCATGCAGCTGATCCCGCACCGCCATCCCTTTCTGCTGATCGACCGGGTGGTGGAGGTGGTCAACGGCGAGAGCGCGGTCGGCATCAAGAACGTGTCGATCAACGAGAGCTATTTCCAGGGGCATTTCCCGCGGCACCCGGTGATGCCCGGCGTGCTGATGATCGAGGCCATGGCGCAGACCGCGGCAGTGCTGGTGGTGCACACGCTGGGGCCGGATTCGGAGGGCAAGCTGGTTTATTTCATGAGTGTCGACAATGCGCGATTCCGCAACCCGGTGTTTCCCGGCGATCAGCTGCGGGTGAAGGTGGTGCGCAAGCAGAACCGCGGCAATGTCTGGAAGTTCGACGGTCAGGCGCTGGTGAACGACAAGGTCATGGCCGAGGCGACCTTCGCCGCCATGATCCGAGGCAGCTGAGCCGTGGCCGAGATCCATCCGACGGCCATCATCGAGCCCGGCGCCGAGATCGCGGCCAGCGCCCGCATCGGGCCCTATTGCCATGTCGGGCCCAAGGTCGCGCTCGGCGAGGAGGTCGAACTCCTGTCCCATGTCGTCGTCGCCGGTCGCACCAGAATTGGCGCAGGGACGCGCATCTTCCCTTTCGCCTCGATCGGTCACCGGCCGCAGGACCTGAAGTATGCCGGCGAGGATTCGGCGCTGATCATCGGCAAACGCAACACGATCCGCGAGCACGTCACCATGAATCCCGGCACCGCCGGCGGCGGCATGGTGACGCGCGTGGGCGATGACTGCCTGTTCATGGCCAGCGCGCATGTCGCGCATGATTGCCTGCTTGGCGACCATGTCATCATGGCCAACAACGCCACGCTGGCCGGGCATGTGGTGGTCGGCGACTTCACCTTCTTCGGCGGGCTCTCCGCGGTGCATCAATTCGTGCGCGTCGGCGCGCATGCCATGATCGGCGGGCTTACCGGCGTCGAGCGCGATATCATTCCCTACGGCTCGGTGATCGGCGATCGCGCGCGGCTCATCGGGCTCAACATCGTTGGCTTGCAGCGCCGGGGTTTTTCGCGCGAGGACATACAGGCGCTGCGCGCCGCCTACCAGATGCTGTTCGAGGACGGCAACGGCACGCTCGCCGAGCGCGTCGAGGTGGTGGCGGCGCGCCACGGCGAGGTAAAGCCGGTGCGCGACGTCGTCGACTTCATCCGCGCCGACAATGCGCGCGGCCTCGTCCAGCCCAAGCTCAATGGCGGCTAAGCTCGGCATTCTCGCCGGTGCCGGCGAGCTGCCGTTGCGCGTCATCGAGGCCTGCCGCGCCGCCGAGCGGCCGTTTTTCGTGCTCGCCTTCGAGGGCTCGGCCGATCCCGCTCTCGTGGCCGACGTCCCGCATGCCTGGGTGCGCGTCGGCGCCGCCGGCGAAGGGTTGCGCCTGCTGCGCGAAAACGGCGTCGAGGAGCTGGTGATGGCGGGCGCGGTGCGACGCCCCTCGCTGCTCCAGCTTCGGCCGGATTGGCGGACCGCCAAATTCTTCGCCCGCGTCAGTTATCGCGCGCTCGGCGACGACGGTCTGCTGCGCTCGGTCATCCGCGAGCTCGAGGAGGCGGAGGGCTTCCGCGTCGTCGGCGCCGACAGCCTGCTCGGCCCGGCGCTGGCGCCGCAGGGTGCTCTCGGCCGGCTGGCGCCCGACGAGGCGGCGCAACAGGACATCGCGCTCGGTTTCCGCATCGTACGGGCTCTGGGGGCGCTCGATATCGGCCAGGCTGCGGTGGTGCAGCAGGGTCTGGTGCTCGGCCTCGAAGCGATCGAAGGAACCGATGCGCTGATCGATCGCTGCGGCGCACTGCGCCGGGAAGGGCCGGGCGGCGTTCTGGTCAAGGGGATGAAGCCGGGGCAGGAGCGCCGCGCCGATCTCCCCACCATCGGACCGCACACCGTGGCGCGGGCGCAGGCCGCCGGCCTCGGCGGCATCGCGGTCGAAGCCGGGGCGACCCTCGTTCTCGACCGCGCCGCGACGGTCGCCGCCGCCGACCGTGCCGGGCTGTTTCTCGTCGGCGTCGTGCCGCCATGACCGCCGAGGCGCCGCTGCTCTACCTGATCGCCGGCGAGCCCTCGGGCGATGCCTTGGGCGGCCGGCTGATGGCGGCGCTCAAGGAGCGCAGCGGCGGCCCGCTGCGCTTCGCCGGCATCGGCGGCGAGCGCATGGCGGAGCAGGGGCTGGTGAGCCTGGTGCCACTGCAGGAGCTCGCCCATATGGGGGTGGTCGAGGTGCTGCCGCGGGCGCGCCTCATCTTGAGGCGCGTCAAGGAAACCGTCGCCGACATCCGCCGGCTGAAGCCCGCGGCGGTCGTCACCATCGACAGCTCCGGCTTCACCTGGCGCGTGGCGCAGCGGCTGCGGCAAGGCGGCGAGACGGCGCTGCCGCTCATCCACTATGTCGCGCCGATGGTCTGGGCCTGGCGCGCCGGGCGGGCGAGGCGCATGGCGCGCTGGTACGACCATCTCCTGGTGCTGCTGCCCTTCGAGCCGCCCTATTTCGCCAAGGTCGGGCTCGCCTGCAGCTACGTCGGCCATCCCGTGGTCGAAAGCGGTGCCGATCGCGGCGATGGGCCGGGCTTCCGCCGCCGCCATGCCATCCCCCCCGAGGCGCCGCTGCTGGCGGTGCTGCCGGGGAGCCGGCGCGGCGAGGTCGGGCGGCTGCTGCCGCCCTTTGCCGGCGCGGTCGAGCGCCTGGCGCGGCGGCATCCCGATCTGCGGCTGGTGGTGCCGGTGACCGAGACGGTGGCCGCCCCGGTGGCGGCGGCGGTTGCCGGCTGGGCGGCTCCCGTCATCCTGGTGCGCGGCGAGCGCGAGAAATACGACGCCTTCGCCGCCAGCAACGCGGCCATGGCCGCCTCGGGCACGGTGGCGCTGGAGCTGGCGCTTGCCGGCGTGCCGGCGCTCGTCGCCTACCGCCTCAACCCATTGACCCATGCGCTGGTGCGGCGCATCGTCAAGATCGACTATGCTCATCTGCTCAACCTGATCCTGGGGCGCGAGGTGGTGCCGGAGCTGCTCCAAGAAGACTGCACGTCGGAACGGCTGGCCGCGACGGCGGAGAGCCTGCTCGGCGACGAGGCGTACCGGCAGGCGCAGATCCAGGCCTGCCGCGAGGCGTTGAAGCAGCTCGGCCTCGGCGAGCTCTCGCCAAGCCGGCGCGCCGCCGATCTCGTGCTCTCCATCATCGCCGTGCGGCGGGGCGGCACGAGCTTCACCGCCGCCTGACGGCGCCCCACAAGATACGAAAGGAGAACCCCCATGGATACGAAGACTGCCGGCAGGCCGGCTGCGTCCGTCATCGGCACGGGCCGGATGCTGCACACCATGCTCCGCGTCTTCGATCTCGCGAAATCGCTCGACTTCTACTCGCGGCTGCTGGGCATGCAGGTGCTGCGCCGGCGCGAAGTGCCGGAAGGGCGCTACACGCTGGCCTTCGTCGGCTACGGCGCCGAGGAGAGCAGCACGGTGATCGAGCTCACGCATAATTGGGACCAGAAGGAGCCCTATGCGCTCGGCACCGCCTTCGGCCATCTCGCCATCGGCGTCGGCGACGTCTACGCTGTCTGCGACACGCTCGCCAAAGCGGGGGTGAAGATCACGCGGCCGCCCGGCCCGGTGAAGTTCGGCACCACGGTGATCGCCTTCATCGAGGACCCCGACGGCTACAAGATCGAGTTGATCCAGCGTGACTAAGACCGCAACCGGGCCGCGCCTTCTGCTCGGCATCGAAGAGCGCGGCGCCGCCGGCCGCGTCGCGCGGCTCGCCGTCGACCATCCCGGCAAGCTCAACATCCTGACGCGCGGGCTGATCGAGGAACTCGCGGAAATGGTCGAAGGGCTCGCCGGCGATGGGGGCTTGCGCGCCCTGGTGCTGACGGGGGCGGGGGAGCGCGCCTTCATCGGCGGCGCCGACATCCGCGACATGGCGGCGCTCGACGGCGCCGGCGCCGCGCCCTTCATCACCGCGCTGCACCGCGCCTGCGACGCGCTGCGCCGCCTGCCGGTGCCGGTGATCGCCCGCATCCACGGCTATGCGCTCGGCGCCGGGCTCGAGATTGCCGCCGCCTGCGACCTGCGCATCGCCAGCGAGCATGCGCGCTTCGGCATGCCCGAGGTCAAGGTCGGCATCCCTTCGGTGATCGAGGCGGCGCTGCTGCCGAGCCTGATCGGCTGGGGCCGCACGCGCCGGCTGCTGCTTACCGCCGAGACCATCGATGCGCGTCGGGCGGAGCGATGGGGCCTCGTCGAATGGTGCGTGCCGGCAGCCCAGCTCGATGCCGCGGTGGGCGAGTTGCTCGATGCCATCCTGGCCTGCGGCGCCAACGCGATCCGGCTGCAGAAGGCGCTGATCCGCGAGTGGGAGGAGCTGCCGATGGCGCAGGCGATCGCACGCGGCATCGACAGCTTTGCCGCGGCCTTCGCCGGCGACGAACCGCAGCGGATGATGGGCACTTTCCTGGCCAAGGCGGCGGCGCGGAAGAAGGCGCGCTGAGCCGCGACGAACACGAACCGGGAAAGGACCATCGCGATGCGCCCGCTCAGCGTTGCCCTCGCCGGCTCCGGCCTCACCAAGCCGCTCAAGGAAGGCGCCGTGGATTGCGGCCGGCCGCTCGATTTCGTCCCGATCGAGCAGATCGTGCCGCAGATGCGGCGCATGGTGCGGACGCTGGATTTCGATATCTGCGAGATGGCGTTCACGACTTATCTCTGCGCGCGCGCCGCGGGCAAGCCGATCACCGCCATCCCGGTCTTCGTCACGCGCAATTTTCATCACCGGGCGGCGTTCCAGCATGTGGGAGCGGGGCTGGCGTCGCCGCGGGATCTCGAAGGCCGCGTCGTCGCCGTCAATCGCGGCTACACCGTCACGACCGGGCTTTGGGTGCGCGGCATCCTCGCCTCGGAGTACGGCGTCGATCTGCGCAAGGTGACCTGGGCGCCGACCGATGACGAGCATGTCCAGGAATACCAGGCGCCGGCCAACGTCACCTACCGCTTTCGCGGCCGGCCGGTGGCCGAGCTGCTGCTCGCGGGCGAGGCTGTCGCCGCGGTGGGCGATGTCCGCACCGATGCCGCGGCGATCAAGCCGCTCATCGCCGACGCCGAGGCGGCCGGCTTCGCCTGGTACCGCAAGACCGGGATCTATCCCATCAATCATACCGTCGTGGTGAAGGACGAGGTGCTGGCCACCGAACCCGGCCTCGCCCGCGCCCTGATGGCGGGCTTCGCCGCCGCCAAAGCAGCCTATCTGGCGCAGCTTGACGCCGCCGGCGATCTCGGGCCCGCCGACGAGGCGGTCCGCGCCCGGCGCGCCGTGGTCGGCGATCCCTTCCCCTTCGGCGTCGCGGCGAACCGGCCCGCGCTGGAAGCGATCATCAGCTACGCCGTCGAGCAGCAGGTGATCCCGACGGCGCTGCGCCCGGAGCAGCTCTTCGCGCGGAGCGCGCTCTAGGCGAATGCCGTGCGGCCAGTCGCCTGGAGGCGGCTGAACACCCGCCGGGCGTTGCCTTCGAAGATCTGCTGCCGTTCTTCGGCGCCGAGCCAGGACACCGCCTCGATATAGCGCTTGGTGTCGTCGTAAGGCTGGCCGGTTTCGGGATCGATGCCGCGCACGGCGCCGACCATCTCCGAGGCGAAGAGGATGTTCTCGACCGGTATCACCCGCGTCAGCAGCTCGATCCCGGGCAGGTGATAGACGCAGGTGTCGAAGAACACGTTCTTGAGCAGCAGCTCCGGCAGCGGCGCCTTTTTCATGTCCTGCGCCAGGCCGCGATAGCGGCCCCAATGATAGGGCACTGCGCCGCCGCCATGCGGGATGATGAATTTGAGCGTCGGGAAGTCCTTGAACAGGTCCGAGGTCAGGAACTGCATGAAGGCGGTCGTGTCGCCATTGATGTAGTGCGCGCCGGTGAAGTGGAAGGCGGGATTGCAGGAGGCGCTGACATGGACCATCGCCGGCACGTCGAGCTCCGCCATCTTCTCGTAGAGCGGATACCACCAGCGGTCGGTCAGCGGCGGATCGGTCCAGTAGCCGCCCGAGGGGTCGGGATTGAGGTTGCATCCGACGAAGCCGAGTTCCGTGATGCAGCGCTCGAGCTCGCCGATGCAGTTGGCCGGCGGCACCCCGGGCGATTGCGGCAGCTGGCAGACCCCGGCGAAGTTCCTGGGATAGAGCGTGCAGACGCGATGGACGAGATCGTTGCAGTGCTCGGACCAATGCTGGCTGGCGGTAGCGTCGCCGATGTGGTGGGACATGCCCGAGGCGCGCGGCGAGAAGATGGTGAGGTCGGTGCCGCGCTCGCGCTGCAGCCTGAGCTGCGTGTTCTCCAGGCTGTCGCGAATCTCGTCGTCGCTGATCGCGAGCGTCCCCTTGGCCGGGGCATGAGATTTGTCCGAGAGGGCGGCGATCTGGCGCTTGCGCCACCCCTCCAGCGCCTTCGGCGCGGTGGTGTAGTGCCCGTGGCAGTCGATGATCATTCCTGGCCTCGCTGAGCTCCGGCGGGAGAGCCGAATGCTACGGAGATGCCGGCGGCCCGTCCACCCCGCCGGCGCTGAAGACGGTCGGGTTTTGCGCTAGCATGCGCGAAACCGCCGGAGGAAGTGATCCATGGCCGACCTGCCTCGTCTCAATGGTGTGATCCGCGCGCTGGAGCAGGGCCAGCCGGCTTTCGCCGCCTTCTGCCAGGCCGAGACCGAAGCGGCGCTGGCCATGAGCACGGCCGGATATGACGGCATCGTCTTCGAGATGGAGCACAACCCCTGGGACGTGCGCGCGTTGCGCGACAGCCTGCAATACATGCTGAACCGGCGACAGATCGTGCAGTCGGCCTCGCTCGCCCCGGCGGTGACGCCGATGGTGCGGATCCCGCCCAACGGCAGCGAGAAGAACCAGTGGCTCGCCAAGCAGGCGCTGGATCTCGGCGCCTACGGCGTCGTCTGGCCGCATGTCAGCACCGCCGACGAGGCCTACAACGCGGTGGCCTCCTGCCGCTATCCGCGGCTCGGGACGGCGCCGCGCCACGAGCCGCAAGGCGTGCGCGGCGACGGGCCGACCGCGGCCTCGCGCTACTGGGGCCTGACGCAGCAGGAATATTACGCCAAGGCCGATGTCTGGCCGCTCGACCCGAAGGGCGAGATCGTCGTCATCCTGATGATCGAGGACAGCGCCGGCATCGCCAATCTGCCGGAGATGCTGCGGCGCGTGCCGGGGATCGGCGCCATCCTGATCGGCGAGGGCGATCTGAGCCAGGAACTGGGCCATCCGCGGCAATACGAACACCCTGAGGTGCTGGCCGCGATGGCCGAGGTGGTGCGGGTTTGCAAGGAGCACAAGGTACCGGTCGGCCATCCCCATGTCGATGCCGCCAATGCCGGCCGCATCCTCGAGGAGGGCTACCGCTTCCTGATGGCGGCGCCGACGCGCAGCTATGCCGGGCTCGAGAAGGCGCGGGCGCTTGCCGGGCGGAGCTAGGCTAGGACAGCACCGCCCAGAGCGCCGCCGCGAGCAGTGCGGCGCTGATACCCAGCCACAACAGCCGGTATTGCCTCGCGCCGCCGCTATTGTCGTTGGCCGGACGCGACGGCTGGCCGGGCCAGATCAGGCTGGCGACGTAGCGGCGCGCGCCGCCGGACGCGTGCGCCCGGCCGCGGCGGCTGACGCTAGCCACGCTTGGTCACCGGCAGGTAATGCCGGAGTGCCTTGCCGGTATAGAGCTGACGGGGACGGCCGATCTTGGCGTTGGGGTCCTCGATCATCTCGTTCCACTGCGCCACCCAGCCCACCGTGCGCGCGATGGCGAAGAGCACGGTGAACATCGACATCGGGAAACCCATGGCGCGCAGGATGATGCCGGAATAGAAATCGACGTTGGGATAGAGCTTCTTCTCGACGAAATACGGGTCATGGAGCGCGATGCGCTCCAGCTCCATCGCGAGGTCGAGCAGCGGCTCGTCGCGCACGCCGAGCTCGTCCAGCACCGCATGGCAGCTCTTGCGCAGCACCGCCGCGCGCGGGTCGTAGTTCTTGTAGACGCGATGGCCGAAGCCCATCAGGCGGAAATTGTCGTTCTTGTCCTTGGCGCGCTCGACGAATTCCGGCACGCGCGACTTGTCGCCGATCTGCATCAGCATCTTCAGCACGGCCTCGTTGGCGCCGCCATGGGACGGGCCCCACAGCGATGCGATGCCGGCGGCGATGCAGGCGAAGGGGTTGGCGCCCGACGACCCGGCCAGCCGCACGGTGGAGGTCGAGGCGTTCTGCTCGTGATCGGCGTGCAGGATGAAGATCAGGTCCATCGCCCGCGCCAGCACCGGGTTGATCTTGTACTCCTCGGCCGGCACGGCGAACATCATATGCAGGAAGTTCTCGGCGTATTTCAGGTCGTTCCGGGGATAGACGAAGGGCTGGCCCACCGAATATTTGTAGGCCATCGCGGCGATCGTCGGCATCTTGGCGATCAGCCGATGGCTGGCGATGACCCGCTGCTGCGGGTCGTTGATGTCGGTGCTGTCGTGATAGAAGGCCGAGAGCGCGCCGACCACGCCGCACATGACCGCCATCGGATGCGCGTCGCGGCGGAAGCCGCGGAAGAAGGCGATGAGCTGCTCGTGCACCATGGTGTGCATGGTGATGTCGCGCTCGAATTTCTTCTTCTGGCCGGCAGTCGGCAGCTCGCCGTTCAGCAGCAGGTAGGCGGCCTCCATGAAGTCGCTGTGCTCAGCCAGCTCCTCAATCGGATAGCCGCGATAGAACAGCTCGCCCTTGTCGCCGTCGATATAGGTGATCTTGGACTCGCAGCTGCCGGTGGCGGTGTAGCCGGGATCGAAGGTGAAGTGCCCGAGATCGGCGTAGAGCCGCCGGATATCCACCACCTTGGGACCCAGCGTGCCCGACAGAAGCGGCAGTTCGACCGATTGCCCGGTGGCGTTATCGGTGACGGTGCAGCTCTCGCGCGCTCCGTGGTTGCCGTCTTTGCTGGTGGACGATTTGACTTTGGCGGCGGGCGTCTTCGTGTCCATCGGCTTGGTCCCTATCGATTTTGTTGCGGTGCACCAGACCCCTTGCGTCGCAGCATAGGACGCCGGCCGGTTTTTATCAAATTTCCCGGTGAGGCGAGCGGCGGTCGGCCAGGCGGGCGAGGGTCTCCTCCCTGCCAAGCACCTCCATGACCTCGAAAATCGGCGGCGACACGGTGCTGCCGACCAGCGCCGCCCGCAGCGGCTGGGCGACCGCGCCGAGCTTCAGCCCCCGGTCTTCGACGAAGCCGCGCACCGCCTCCTCGAGCGCCGGTCCGCGCCACTCTGCCGCGGCCAGCAGCGGAGCGAGGCCATCGAGCAGTGACGGGGCGTCGCCGGCGAGCTGCGCCCGGGCCTTGTCGTCGAGCGGGATCGGCCGGCGCTCGACGTAGAAGCGGGCGTTGTCGGCAAGCTCGGCCAGCGTCTTGGCGCGCGGCTTGAGGCCCGGCATGGCCGCCAGCAGCCGGGCGCGGCGGCCCTCGTCGATGGCCATGCCCAGCGCCCTTTCCAGGCGCGGCGCGATGAGCTCGACGAGCCGCGCATCCGTGGCGGCGCGGATGTAATGGCCGTTCAGGCTGTCGAGCTTGGCGAAGTCGAAGCGCGCGGCGGCGCGGCCGACGGCATCGATGTCGAACCAGGCGATCGCCTGCTCGGTCGGGATGATCTCGGCATCGCCATGCGACCAGCCGAGCCGCAGCAGGTAGTTGCGCAGCGCTTCGGGCAGGTAGCCCATCTCGCGATAGGCGTCGACCCCCAGCGCGCCGTGCCGCTTGGAAAGCTTGGCGCCGTCGGCACCGTGGATCAGCGGCACATGACCGAATTCAGGGACAGTCCAGCCCAGCGCGCGGTAGATCTGGGTCTGTCGGAAGGCATTGTTGAGATGGTCGTCGCCGCGGATGACATGGGTGATGCCCATGTCGTGGTCGTCGACCACCACCGACAGATTGTAGGTCGGTGTGCCGTCCGACCGCAGGATGATGAGGTCATCGAGCTGCGTGTTGGCCACCGTGACGGTACCCTGGACGTGGTCGCGGATCACCGTCTCGCCGCTGCGCGGCGCCTTCAGGCGGATGGCGGGCTTGACGCCGGGCGGCGCCTCGCTTGAGTCGCGTTCGCGCCAGGTGCCGTCATAGAGCAGCGCGCGGCCTTCGGCGCGCGCCCTCTCGCGCATTGCCGCCAGTTCCTCGGGCGTGCAGTAGCAGTAATAGGCGTTGCCGGCGGCGAGCAGCTGGCGCGCCACCTCGGCATGGCGCGCCGCGCGCTGCGATTGCAGCACGATCTCGCCGTCCCATTGCAGCTCGAGCCAGGAAAGACCCTCGACGATCGCCTCGACCGCCTCGGGGGTCGAACGCTGGCGGTCGGTGTCCTCGATACGCAGCCGGAACGTCCCGCCATGGTGCCGGGCGAAAAGCCAGTTGAACAGCGCGGTGCGCGCCCCGCCGATATGGAGGAAGCCGGTGGGCGAAGGGGCGAAGCGGACGACGACGCTCATGCTGGCGCGATGTAGCACATCGGCCGCGGCGCGTCATGAGTGCGCCGCGTCGGCGCTTACGACCCCGACCGATTTCGGCTAAGCTCAGGCGGGGGTCCTCGTCCGGGAGCGCGCGTGCCATGAAGCTTCTCTTGGCGGCAGCGCTGGCAACCGCGCTGGCCGGTGCCGCGGTCGGCCCCGCGGTGGCCGATGGCGCGCCGATCAAAATCGGCACCGCGCTCGACCTCTCGAACCCTTACGCCTACTTCGTTCCGGAATATTCGGCCGGGCAGCGCGACTACATCGCCTTGGTCAATGCCCGCGGCGGCCTCAAGGGCCATCCCGTGGAGATCGTCATTCTCGATCACGGCAACGATATCAAGCGCGGCCTCGAGGACTATCGGCGCCTGACAAACGAGGGCGTCGTGGTCATGGATTTCCTCAACGCCGGGATCGCGCGTGCGGTGACGCCGCTGGCGCTGGCCGACGGCGTCAATGTGATGACCATGTTCCATGGCCGCCCCGACGCCGCCGACGGTCGCGTCTTCCCGACGATCTTCCCGCTGTCGGCGACCTTCTGGTCGCAGGCGGCCGATCTCGTCAAATACATCGAGGATGTGGAAAAGGAGCTGATCGGCGGCAAGCGCATCGCGCTGGTCGGCATGGATAACGAGATCGGCCACGAGGTCGAGCCGGTGCTGGTGGAGCTGTCGAAGCGGCTGCGCTTCAAGTTCCGCGCCTTCTACTATCCGCCGCCCGGCATGGATCAGGCGGCGGCATGGAAGGCGGCCCGGCGCTTCGCTCCCGACTGGACGCTGGTCTGGGGCGCCGGCCTCGCTCAGGCGCAGTCGGTCCGCGCAGCGATCGCCCAGCATTTCAAGCTCGACCACCTCGCCTTCAACGTGGCGATGGCCGAGTCCGACCTAGCGCAGGCCGGCGCCGGCGCGTCGGGCGTGCTCAAATTCGAGGGTGTGGCGAGCGGCCGCGACCTGCCGCTCATCGCCGCGATCGACCATGAGGTCATCGCCAAGGGCCGCGGCGCGGGGCCGCCCGAGCAGGTCGGGCATGTCTATTACAATGCCGGCGTCGCCGGCATGGCGCTGTTCGCCGAGGCGGCGCGGCTGGCGCTGGAGAGCGAGGGCGAGCCGCTGACGCGGGCCAAGCTCAAGAAGGGCTACGAGCAGCTGCGCGATTTCACCGCCGAGGATCTGCTGCCGCCGACCACCATCACCGCGCGCGACCATCAGGGCGGCGGCCGCGGCCGCGTCGTGCAATGGGACGGCACGCGCTGGGTCGAGCGGCGCCATTGGTTCGCGGCATATCAGGACATCGTCTGGGACCTCATCACCAGGAGCTCGGCGCAGTTCAAGGCGACGGGGAATTAGCGCCCGCCGCCGACGGCGTTTGGCGGGCCGCTTCGGCTGCTCTACACTCGGCCCGATGCAACCCAGGGATGCCGGCGACCTCGCGATCGGGACGGCGCCGCCGGCGGACGCGGCGAGCCGCCGGCTCGACGAGGTTGCGCACTGGCTGCTGGCCAACTGGCTTGCCGAGCGCGAGCGCTGGCCGCTCTGGGTTCCGGTGCTGGTCGGCGCCGGCATCGGTCTTTACTTCTGGCTGACGGTCGAGCCGCCGCTGGCGCCGGCGCTGGTCGCGGCGGCGCTGGCGATGCTGGTGGCGGCGCTGGCGATCCGGGCGCAGCGCCATGCGGCACCGGCGGTCGCGGCGGCGGCGCTGACGCTGGGCTTTGCCGCGGCGGCGCTGCAGAGCTGGTGGGTGGCGGCGCCGGTGCTCGGGCATCGCCTCAATGGCGTGACGATCGAGGGACGGCTCGTCGCGGTCCAGCCGCTGCCCGAGGGCACGCGCCTCATCCTGGCGCCGCGCAGCATCGAGCGCGTGGCATCTGCCGACCTGCCCGCCCGCATCCGAATCAGCCTGCGCAAGGACGCCCCCGATCTCGTTCCCGGCCTGTGGCTGCGGCTCAAGGGCGGGCTCTTCCCGCCTTCGGCGCCGGCGATGCCGGGCGCCTACGATTTTCAGCGCCGCGCCTGGTTCGACCGGCTGGGGGCGGTGGGCTACGCGCGTGGCGCGGTCGAGGTCATCGCACCGCCGGCGGGCGACGGGCCCGCCCGCTGGCGCGTCGCGGTGGAGGCGGTGCGCGCGACGGTCGCCGCCCGCATCCGCGCGGCACTGCCCGGCGATACCGGCGCCATCGCGGCGGCGCTGATCGCGGGCGAGACCCATGCCATCCCGCCCGAGGAGGCCGGGCGCTTCCGCGACGCCGGATTGGCCCACATCCTGGTGATCGCGGGCCTCCACATGGGCATGGTGGCGGCGGCGGTATTCTTCGCGCTCCGCGCCCTGCTGGCGCTGATCCCGGCGCTGGCGCTGCGCTACCCGATCAAGAAATGGGCGGCGGCAGGCGCGCTCCTCGCCGCCTTTCTTTACCTGCTGCTGTCGGGCGCCACCGTGCCGTCGCGCCGTGCCTTCGCCATGACCGGGCTGGTGCTGCTTGCCGTGCTGGTCGATCGCCTGAGCCTCTCGGCGCGCGCCATCGCCTATGCCGCGCTCGCCATCATGCTGATGACCCCGGAAGCGGCGGCGGGGCCGAGCTTCCAGATGTCGTTCGCCGCGGTCGCCGGCCTCGTCGCCTTCTACGAGGCGATGCGGCCGCGCCTGTCCGAATGGCACAGCCATGCCGGGATGCTGCGGCGCTGCGGCCTCTATCTGCTCGGCATCGCGCTTACCACGCTGGTCACCACCGTGGCGACGATGCCGTTCACGATCTATCACTTCAACCGCTTCCCGCTCTATTCGGTGGTGGCGAACGCGCTGGCGGTGCCGGTCACCGGTTTCTGGATCATGCCCTGGGCGCTCGTCGCCTGCCTGCTGATGCCGCTGGGCGGCGAGGGGTTGGCGCTGGCGCCGATGGGCTGGGGCATCGACGCGGTGAAGGCGGTTGCCGCGGCGGTGACATCCTGGCCGGGGGCGGTGGTGAGCCTGCCGAGCATGCCGCCGGAAGGGTTGATGCTGCTGGGCCTCGGCGGGCTGTGGCTCTGCATCTGGACGCGGGCCTGGCGCTGGCTCGGGCTGGCGCCGATCGCGCTGGGCTATGCCAGCCTGCTGCTGGTGCGGCCGCCCGATCTGCTGGTGGCGGCCGAGCCGGGGGCGCCGCCGCTGATGGCGGTGCGCGTCGCCGACGCGGGATATTCGCTGTCGAGCGTGCGCCGCGCCGCCTTTGTCCGCGACACCTGGACGCGCCGCGGCGCCGCCGACGCCGGGGCCGCCTGGCCCGCCAGCGGCGGCAGCGCCGATGGCAGGCTCGCCTGCGACCCGCAGAGCTGCCTCTATCGCGCGCGCGGCCGCGTCGTGGCACTGATCCGCGACCCGGCAGCGCTGGCGCACGATTGCGCCGGCGCCGATCTCGTGGTCAGCCCGGTGCCGTCCTGGCGGCTCTGCCGGGGCCCGCGGATCATCGACAGCATCGATCTCTGGCGCAAGGGCGCGCATGCCGTCTGGCTCGATCCCGGCGGCATCCGCATCGAGACGGTGGCCGGCTGGCGCGGCGTGCGGCCCTGGGCGCCGGGGCCGGAGCGGCGGTGAGCGCCGATTTGTACCGGCGTTGACAAGGCTGCCGGCGCGTTCTCCACTGGCGAAAACCCGGAGGAACCGCCATGGCGCTCGAGCTCAGACCGCTGCACCCGCTGTTCGTCGCCGAGGCCGCGGGGGTCGATCTGGGTCGGCCGCTCGCGCCCGAGACGGTGCGCGCGATCGATGCTGCGATGGACCGCTTCGGCGTGCTGGTGTTCCGCGACCAGCCGCTCGACCAGGACCAGCAAATCGCCTTCGCCCGCTGCTTCGGCACGCTCGACATCGGCCTGCGCCGCGCCACCAAGGGCGGGCATCGCTTCAAATACGACGAACTCATCGATATTTCGAACGTAGCAGTCGACGGCGACATCGCCGCGCGCGACAGCCGCCGCGTCGCCAGCATGGTGGCGAACCAGCTCTGGCACAGCGACAGCTCCTTCCAATGCCCGGCAGCGAAATACTCGATGCTATCGGCGGTGGCGCTGCCGTCCTGGGGCGGCGAGACCGAATATGCCGATCTGCGCGCCGCCTATGATGCGCTGCCGGCGCGCCTCAAAGCCGAGCTCGAGGAGCTCGAAGCCGAGCATTACGCGTTGCACTCGCGGATGATGCTCGGCACCACCGACTGGAGCGAGGAGGAGAAGAACGTGCTGCCGCCGGTGCGCTGGCCGATCCTGCGTACCCATCCGGGCTCAAAGCGCAAGCTGCTCTTCGTCGGCATCCATGCGCGCGAGATCATCGGCTGGACGCTGCCCGAGGGCCGGATGATGCTGGCCGACCTGCTCGAGCACGCGACGCAGCGGCAGTTCGTCCATCGTCACGAATGGCGGGTCGGCGATCTCGTCATGTGGGACAACCGCGCCACGCTCCACCGCGGCCGGCGCTACGATCTCGGCGAGCGCCGCGAACTCAGGCGCACCACCACGATGGCGGTGGAGACGGCAGAGGCGACGGCGTAGCGTCGGGGCGCGGCCCGAACCGCGCCGACCGAACCGCCGCTTTAGTACCGCCTTATCAGCCCCACCAGCTTGCCCTGCACCTTGACGCGGTCGGGGCCGAAGATGCGGGTCTCGTAATCCTTGTTCGCGGGTTCAAGCGCGATCGAATCGCCGCGCCGGCGCAGCCGCTTCAAGGTCACCTCGGCGTCGTCGATGATCGCCACCACGATCTGGCCGTTCTCCGCCGTCTCGGCACGCTGGATCAGCACGGTGTCGCCGTCGAGGATGCCGGCATCGACCATGCTGTCGCCGGCAACCTCGAGCGCGTAATGCTCGCCCCGTCCGATCAGCGCCGGCGGCACGCCGATGCTGCTGGTGGGGTCGCGCAGCGCTTCGATCGGGGTGCCGGCGGCGATGCGGCCGAGCAGCGGCAACTGTACCGCCTCGCCGGCCTCGCTGGCCGCGGCGCCGGGCAGCGCCGCCTTGAAGTCGCCGCGGATCACCGTGGGTGAGAACTGGCGGCGCTCGACGGTACGGCCGCGCTGCACGGCGTAGGCGGTGTCCTCGGGCAGGCGGACCACTTCCAGCGCCCGGGCGCGGTGGGGCAGGCGGCGGATGAAGCCGCGCTCCTCGAGGCCGCTGATCAGGCGGTGAATGCCCGATTTCGATTTCAGGCCGAGCGCGTCCTTCATTTCCTCGAAGGAGGGGGAGACGCCGCCGTCGGACAGCCGGCGATTGATGAAGAGCAGCAGCTCGTATTGTTTTCGCGTCAGCATCGCTGTCCCCGCGGAAAGAGGGCGGAACAAAACCAAAACCAGAGCGATGTTCTAGTTTGGTTCCCGCGGGTCGTCAAGGCTTCCGTTGGCGCAAGCGGCTCAGGCGAGCGCCGGATCGGGGCCGAGCGGTACGATCTCGACGCTGGTGCCGATGGCGGCGGCGGGCGCATGCGGCGGCCGCACCACCAGGCAGTCGGATTTGGCCAGCAGCGACATCATCGAACTGTCCTGTTTGAGGAAGGCCTGCGCCTCGAGCGCGCCGTCCGCCGCGCGCGTCAGCGTGGCGCGCAGGTAGTCCTGGCGCCGGTCGTTGGCGGGGAGCGGCGCGGCGAGCCGTGCTCTGAGCGGTGGCGCCTCGGCGGCGGCGAGGCCGGTCAGCCGCTCGATCGCCGGCTTGAGGAAGAGCAGGGCGCAGACCAGGCTCGAGACCGGGTTGCCCGGCAGCCCCATCATCGGCGTGTCGCGGTAGCGCCCGACCATCAGCGGCTTGCCCGGCCGCATCGCGATCTTCCAGAAGTCGAGGGTGAGGCCGCTCGCGCCGAGCGCGTCGCGCACCAGGTCGTGATCGCCGACCGAGGCGCCGCCGGCGGTGACCAGGAAATCGGCGCCGGTGGCCGCTTCGGCGATGCGCTGCAGCGCGTCGGCGCGGTCGGGGGCTATCGGCAGCTGCAGCGGCTCGCCGCCGCATTGGGTGATCAGCGCGGCCAGCGCCAGCCCGTTGGAGCTGACGATCTGATGCGGACCCACGGGATCGCCCGGCATTACCACCTCGTCGCCGGTGGGCAGGATGGCGATGCGCGGCTTGCGATGGAGCATGAGCCAGGGCCGGTTCATCGCCGCGGCGAGCCCGATATCCCGCGCCGTGAGCCGCCGCCCGGCGGTCAGCCCGATCTCGCCCTCGCGGAAATCGAGTCCCGCCGGACGCACATACTGCCCGGGCCGCGCCGCTTCGCGCAGCTCGACCATGTCGCCCTGGCGTTCGGCATCCTCCTGGATGACGACGGCATCGGCGCCGTCCGGCATCGGCGCCCCGGTGAAGATGCGCACCGCCTCGCCGCCGCCGACGGTGCCGGCATAGGCCTGGCCGGCCGGCACCGAGCCCACCACCTTCAGCGTCGCCGGCACCCGCGCCACATCGGCGGCGCGCACGGCGTAGCCGTCCATCGCCGAGACCGGCCAGGGCGGCTGGGTGCGCCGTGCCGCGACGTCCTCGGCGAGCACCCGGCCGACCGCCTGGCTGATCGCCACCTGCTCGGCGCCGAGCGGCTTCAAAGGCGCCAGGAGACGCGCGCGGGCTTCCTCGACCGAGATCATCGTGTCGCCTCGTAAACTCCGGATTTTCCACCGGATTTATGGAGCAAGCGAATCCCCTCGATGCGCATGGCGCGATCGGCTGCCTTGCACATGTCGTAGACCGTGAGCGCCGCCACGGCGACCGCGGTCAGCGCCTCCATCTCGACGCCGGTGCGGCCGGTGAGGCGGCAGGTGGCGGTGATGTCGACGGCGCTGCGCTCGGGATCGCAGGCCAGCTCGACGCTGACCGAGGTCAGCGCGAGCGGGTGGCAGAGCGGGATGAGATCGGGGGTGCGCTTGGCGCCCATGATGCCGGCGAGCTGCGCCACCGACAGCACGTCGCCCTTCTTGACGCCGCCGGCGAGGATGAGATCGAGCGTGGTCCTGGCCATGAACACGCTGCCGGTCGCGGTCGCGACGCGCTCGGTCTCGGGCTTGGCGGAGACGTCGACCATCGCCGCATTGCCGTGCTCGTCGATATGGGTGAGGCGGCTCATGCCGGCGTCTCGGCGGCCCGTACCGGCGCCAGCAGCGCCCGCGTCGCCGCCTCGACGTCGGCCGCCCGCATCAGCGACTCGCCGACCAGGAAGCAGCGTGCGCCGGCGCGCGCCATCCGCGCCAAGTCGCGCGGGCTCTCGAGGCCGCTCTCGCTGACCGGCAGGCGTCCCGGCGGCAGCGCTTGCGCCAATTCTTCCGTCATCGCAAGATCGACGGTTAATGTCTTGAGGTTACGGTTGTTTATGCCGATGAGTCGGGTCCGGAGCCGGGTGGCGCGTTCGAGTTCCTGGCGATCATGGACCTCGACCAGCACGTCCATCTGCCACGCCGCGGCTTCTTCCTCCAGCGCCGCCGCCTCGGCGTCGCCGAGCGCCGCCATGATCAGCAGGATGCAATCGGCGCCCATGGCGCGCGCCTCGGCCACTTGATAGCGGTCGAGCATGAAATCCTTGCGCAGCACCGGGAGAGGCACCGCGGCGCGCGCCGCCGCGAGATGCTCGGGCCGGCCCTGGAAATAGGGCTCGTCGGTGAGCACGGAGAGGCAGGCGGCGCCGCCCGCGGCATAGGCGCGGGCCAGCGCCGGCGGATCGAAATCGGCGCGGATCAGGCCGCGGCTGGGGCTCGCGCGCTTGATCTCGGCGATGAGGCCGTAGTCGCCGGTCTCGAGCTTGCGCTCCAGGGCGGCGATGAAGCCCCGCGGCGGCGCGGCTTCGCGGGCGGCGCGCTCCACCGCCGCCGCCGGGCGCTCCGCCTTGGCGGCGGCGATGGCGCGGCGCTTGTCGGCGCAGATGCGCGCGAGCACGTCGCTCATACCGGCACCGCGCCGTTGGTGATGGTGATGAGGCGCTCCAGCGCGCGCTTGGCGGCGCCGCTGTCGATCGCGCGCGCCGCCTGTGCGGTGCCGTCGCGCAGATCGCCGACGCGGCCGGCGACGATCAGCGCCGCGGCGGCGTTCAGCAGCACGATGTCGCGCAGCGGCCCGGTCTTGCCCTCGAGCAGCGCCAGCATGCGCGCGGCATTGGCGCCGGGATCGCCGCCCTTGAGATCGTCGAGCCGCGCCCGCTTCAGGCCCGCTTGCTCGGGCGTCACCTCGAAGGTCGCAACCTTGCCGTCCCTGAGCTCGGCGATGTGGGTGGCGCCGGTGGTGGTCAGCTCGTCGAGCCCGTCGCCATGCACCACCCAGGCGCGCTCGCTGCCGAGCTTGCCCAGCACCTCGGCCAGCGGTTTCACCCAGTCGCGGGCAAAGACGCCGACGAGCTGGCGCGTGACGCCGGCCGGGTTCGAAATCGGGCCGAGCAGGTTGAAGATGGTGCGCGTGCCGAGCTCGCCCCGGGTCGGCCCGACATGGCGCATGGCGCTGTGATGGCGCTGCGCCATCAGGAAGCCGATGCCGGCCTCGCGGATGGCGCGCTCCACCAGGCTCGTCTCGCAGTTGATGTTGACGCCGAGCGCTTCCAGCACGTCGGCGGCGCCGGTGAGCGACGAGGCCTTGCGGTTGCCGTGCTTGGCCACCGGCACGCCGCAGCCGGCCACCACGAGGGCCGCCGCGCTGGTGATGTTGAAGCTGCCCTGGCCGTCGCCGCCGGTGCCGACCATATCGATCGCGTCGGGCGGCGCCGAGACCGCCAGCGCCTTGGCGCGCATGATGCGCGCGGCACCGGTGATCTCCGCGACCGTCTCGCCGCGCACGCGCAGCGCCATGAGAAAGCCGCCCATCTGCGACGGCGTGGCGTTGCCCGACATCATCGTATCGAAGGCGTCCGCGGCCTCGGCCTCGGTCAGCTGCTGGCCGGTCGCCACCTTGCCGAGCAGCGCGCGCAGATCGCCTGCCTCGCTCATGCGGCGACGCTTTGGGTCGTGGCGAGCCGCAGGAAATTGCGCAGCAGGTCGTGGCCGCCGATCGAGGCGATGCTCTCGGGATGGAACTGGACGCCATATACCGGGCGCTCGCGGTGGGCGAGACCCATGACCAGCCCGTCGCATTCGGCGGTGACGGCGAGCGTCGCCGGCAGGCCGTGCCGCTCGACGACCAGCGAATGATAGCGGGTCGCCGGCAGGGGATCGGGCAGTCCGGCGAAGACGCCGCTGCCGTCATGGCGGATCGCGCTCACCTTGCCGTGCATCGGCACCGGCGCGCGCACCACCGTGCCGCCGAACGCCTGGCCGATCGCCTGGTGGCCGAGGCAGACGCCGAGCAGCGGGACGGCGCCGGCGCGGCGCACCAGTTCCAGGCAGATGCCGGCATGGTCGGGATCGCTCGGTCCCGGCGAGATCACGATGCCCTGCGGGCGGAGCGCCAGCGCCGCCTCGACGGTCAGCGCGTCGTTGCGCCTTACCGCCACCTCGGCGCCGAGCTCGCCCAGATAGTGCCAGAGGTTGTAGGTGAAGCTGTCGTAATTATCGATCAACAGGAACATGAACGGGTTATATCAGGTTCGAGCGGGTCGGCGAAAGTTCCGCCTCCGACGCCGCATCCGGGCTTGACGGCGCGGCAAAACCGCCTAAACCAGCCGCTCTCGTAAAGCGCCGCACTCTCGGCCGATTCGGACCGCAGGTCTCCACCATCGGGCTCGGCGACGACAATTGCGACGGCCGCCTCGGCGTCGAGGCGACGCACGCGATGGTGCATCAGGCGCCGGGCTGAAGAATTTGGTTAATGATTTCCGCTACACTGCTACCCGACGATGGATGAGAAGCTCGAGGAATTCTTAGCCCTGCTGCGCCGCGCGGCGCC
>DAHUYF010000210.1 GCA_027315365.1 Rhodospirillales bacterium
GCTGCGTCAGGCCTTTCGCCGGCACGCCGCCGGCGAGCTCGGCGACGGCGAGTTCCGCCGCATCCAGGACGACAGCATCCGCTCGGTCGTACGGCTGCAGCGGGAGGTCGGGCTGCGCGTGGTCAGCGACGGCGAATTCCGCCGCGGCTCCTATTGGAGCCGTTTCGTCGAGCGCACCGAAGGCCTGGCGGTGCGCGATGCGGTATTCAAGTTCCGCGACGCTCACGGCCACGAGCAGTCCTTCACCGCGCCCCATGTCGTCGGCAAGGTGGCGCGCCGGCAGCCGATCGCGCTCGACGAGTTCGAATTCCTGCAAGCCGAAGCGGCCGGCGCCGTCCCGAAGGTGACCATGCCCTCGCCTTCGACGATGCATTTCTATCGCGGCCGGACCTACGCCGATCCCGGCCTCTATGCCGATGCCGGCGCCTTCTTCCGCGATCTCGCCGCGGTCTACCGCCAGGAGATCGCCGATCTCGCCGCCGCCGGCTGCCGCTATGTCCAGCTCGACGAGGTCGCGCTCGCCATGCTGTGCGACCCCGCCGCCCGCGACCGCGCCGCGGCCGATGGCGCCAGCCCCGATGCGCTGGCCGAGCTCTATGTCGACGCGATCAACCAGGCGGTAGCCGGCCGCCCGGCGGAGATGATCGTCGGCGTGCATATGTGCCGCGGCAATTTCAAGGGAAGATACCTGGCGGAAGGCGGCTACGGGTCGGTGGCCGAGCGGCTCTTCCAGGATGCCGACGTCGATCATTTCCTGCTCGAATTCGACACCCCCCGCGCCGGGGATTTCGCGCCGCTGCGCTTCGTGCCCAGGCACAAGGGCGTGGTGCTCGGCCTGGTCAGCTCGAAGACGCCGGCGCTGGAGCCGCTCGACCTGTTGCGCCGGCGGATCGAGGAGGCCGCGCGCCACGTCGATCCCGACCGGCTCGCCCTGAGCCCGCAATGCGGCTTCGCCAGCACGGTCGCCGGCAATCCCGTCACGGAAGCCGATGAGCGTGCCAAGCTCCGCCGCGTGGTCGAGGCGGCGGAGGCGGTCTGGGGCGCCGGATGACCTCTGCCGCATCCCTCGAAGGCGCGCCGCCGGATCGTCCGAGGTGCGCCGCGTCTTGACATGCGTCAAGGCACGTTCGCGGGATACCAGCGACAAGGACGCGTTGATGGGGCCGACGCCTTGCGGACGCCGCAAGGCCGCCCGTACCGCCCGGCGGCCAGCCGCGCGATCATTGCCGCTCGCGCAGAGAAAGGACCATCGTGCCGAACGATCCGTTATCGCCCGTGACCGGGCTCTCGGAGAGCGAGGCTGCCGCCCGGCTTCGCTCGGACGGCGCCAACGAGATCCCTCGCACCGGGCGGCGGACGCTCCTGCGCATCATCGGCGAGGTCGTCCGCGAGCCCATGTTCGCGCTGCTCCTGAGCGCGGGCGCCATCTACCTGCTGCTCGGCGATCTCGGCGAAGCGTCGATGCTGCTCGTCTTCGCCATGATTTCGGTCGTCATCACCATCGTGCAGGAAGCGCGCAGCGAGCGCGTCCTGGAGGCGTTGCGCGACCTGACGAGCCCGCGCGCGCTGGTCGTCCGGCAGGGTGCGCGCCGGCGCATTCCGGGGCGCGAGGTGGTGCGCGGCGACATCATCGTCGTCGCCGAAGGCGACCGCGTCCCGGCCGACGCCATCCTGCTGTCGGGTCAAGACGTGGAGGCCGACGAATCGCTGCTCACCGGCGAATCCGCGCCCGTGCGAAAGGCGAGCGCGAGCCCCGTCGCCGGCCCGGCGCGGCCCGGCGGCGACGATCTCCCCGTCATCTTCTCGGGCACGCTGATCGTCCGCGGGCACGGTCTTGCCGAGGTCCGCGCCACCGGACCGCGCAGCGAGATCGGCAAGATCGGCCAGGCGCTCGGCGGCATCGAGACCGAGCCGCCCCTGCTGCGACGACAGACGCAGCGGCTGGTGCGGATCTTCGCGATCGCGGGACTGGCGGTGAGCGCCGCCGCCATCCTGCTCTATGGCTTCCTGCGCGGCTCCTGGCTTGCCGCGATCCTCGGCGGCGTGGCGCTCAGCATGTCCATGCTGCCGGAAGAATTTCCCCTCGTGCTCACGGTGTTCATGGTCATGGGGGCGTGGCGAATCTCCCAGGCCCGGGTGCTGACGCGCCGCGCCGCGGCGATCGAGACGCTGGGCGCCGCGACCGTGCTTTGCACCGACAAGACCGGCACGCTGACGCAGAACCGCATGTCGGTCGCCGAGCTGCAGGCCGGCGGCCGGCGCCTGCGGCTTTCCGAGGGGCCCGGCGGCACGCTGCCCGATCAATTTTGGCGCCTGGCCGAATACGGAATTCTGGCCAGCGCCCGGGAACCCTACGACCCCATGGAGAAGGCCATCCTCGCGCTTGGCGAGCGGCTTCCCGCGGCCGAGCGAGGTCGCCATGCCGATTGGGTTCTTGCCCATGCCTACGGCCTCACGCCGGAACTGCTTGCGATGGCGCAGATATGGCAAGGACCGGACGAGCGCGCCGCGTGCGTCGTCGCCGCAAAGGGCGCGCCCGAGGCGATCGGCGCTCTCTGCCGCCTCGATCCCGCCGGGCTCGCGGACATGCGCCACGCCGCCGATGACATGGCGGCCCGCGGCATGCGCATTCTCGGCGTCGCACGGGCGTCCTTCGCCGGCCCGGCCTGGCCCGGCACGCCGCGCGACTTCGATTTCGAGTTCCTCGGCCTGGTCGGTCTTGCCGACCCGCTCCGCGCCACCGTCCCGGCGGCGATGGCGGAATGCCGCTCGGCCGGCATCCGCGTCGTCATGGTCACCGGCGACTATCCGACCACCGCGCGCGCCATCGCGATCCAAGCAGGTCTGTCGGGCGAGGATGTCGCCACCGGCGAGCAGATCGAGGCGATGAGCGACGCCGAGCTCGCCGCCCGCGTCCGATCTGCGGCGATCTTCGCGCGGATCATGCCGGAACAAAAGCTTCGCATCGTCAACGCGCTCAAAGCGGATGGCGAGATCGTCGCGATGACCGGGGACGGCGTCAACGATGCGCCCTCGCTGAAAGCGGCCCATATCGGCATCGCCATGGGCGGCCGCGGCACCGACGTCGCACGCGAGGCGGCCGCCATCGTTCTGCTGGACGACGATTTCGGCTCCATCGTCGGCACCATCCGGCTGGGCCGCCGCATCTACGACAATCTCAGGAAGGCGATGGGCTATATCCTGGCGGTCCACGTGCCGATCGCCGGCCTCTCGCTGCTGCCGCTGCTCTTCGGCTGGCCGCTGATCTTCACGCCCGTTCACATCGCTTTCATCGAGATGGTGATCGACCCCGTGTGCTCGATCGTGTTCGAGGCCGAAACCGAGGAGGCCGACATCATGGCGCGACGGCCGCGCGATCCCAAGAGCCCGCTCTTCTCGGGCGCGCTTGCCGGCTGGAGCCTGATCCAGGGCGCCGTCGTCCTGGTTCTGGTCGCCGCGATCTACGTCGTCGCGCTCAGGAACGGTCTTCCGGAAGCCGAGGCCCGGGCGCTCGCCTTCGTCTCGCTGATCTCCACGAATGCCGGACTCATCCTCGCCAACCGCTCGTTCAGCGCCTCTCTCGCCGCCGCGCTGCGCCGGCCCAACGCGGCGCTGTGGTGGGCGATGGGCACGACGGCAATCCTGCTGGGCGTCGTGCTGCTGTGGCCGCCGGCCCGCAAGCTCTTCCATTTCGGGCCGCTGCACCTCGACGACGTCGCGCTGTGTCTCGGCGCCGGTCTGGCGACGCTGGTGGCGCTCGACCTGCTGAAGCCGCTCTGGCGCCGCCGCCTGGCGGCATAGCGGCCGCCTGCAGCTTCGCCTTGTGCGCGGCACCGAAGGCAGGCACTATCGGCCGCGCAACGTCGCCTGTCGGGGAATGTTTGGCTGATACGGCATCAGGGCGGGAGCCGCCCTCGGGCGCGGAAAGACGACGCGGCGCGGCGCCGGCGAGCCTGCC
This sequence comes from Rhodospirillales bacterium, assembly GCA_027315365.1. GTDB lineage: Bacteria > Pseudomonadota > Alphaproteobacteria > ATCC43930 > CGMCC-115725 > DAHUYF01. Next base: position 3,959 of record DAHUYF010000210.1, read on the forward strand.
GGCGCTCGGGCTTGCGGCGCTGGGCGTGGTCTTCGGCGATATCGGGACGAGCCCGCTCTACACCCTCAAGACGGTCCTCGACCTCACCGGCGGCAAGCCCGCCCCCGCGACCATCCTGGGCGCGCTGTCGCTGATCGTCTGGACGCTGATCATCATCACCTCGGTCAAATATGTCGCCTTCGCCATGCGCATCGACAATGACGGCGAAGGCGGCATCCTGGCGCTGATGTCGCTGCTCGGCGTCAAGCGGCACCGTCCGGCCATCGTCGCGGTCGGGCTCCTCGGCGCGGCGCTGATCTATGGCGACGGCGCGATCACCCCCGCCATCTCGGTGCTGTCGGCGCTCGAGGGGCTGGAGATCGCGGCGCCCGGCCTTCAGCCTTATGTGCTGCCGGCGGCGGTGGCGATCCTGGTCGCGCTCTTTGCCGTACAACGGCAAGGCGCGGCGCGCATCGGACGCGCCTTCGGACCGGTCATGGCGCTGTGGTTCCTGACGATCGCCGCACTCGGACTCTGGGGCATCGCGCAGCACCCCTCGGTGCTGGCGGCGCTCGATCCGCGCTTCGGCCTCGCCTATCTGCGCTCGGGCGGGCTGGCCGGCTTCCTGGTGCTCGGCGGCGTCTTTCTCTGCGTCACCGGGGCCGAGGCGCTCTATGCCGATATGGGCCATTTCGGCGCCCGCCCGATCCGCCTGGCCTGGTGGGCGCTCGTCTTCCCCAGCCTGCTCCTCAACTATGCCGGCCAGGCGGCGCTCGTGCTCGAGGGCGCGCCGATCGCCGACAACATCTTCTACCGGCTGTGCCCGCCGCCGCTGCTGATGCCGCTGATCCTGCTCGCCACGGTGGCCACGATCATCGCCAGCCAGTCGATCATCACCGGCGCCTTCTCGATGACCCGCCAAGCCATCCAGCTCGGCTGGATGCCGCGGCTGCACATCACCCAGACATCCGAGCAGGGCTACGGGCAGATCTATGTCGGCGCCGTCAATTGGCTGCTCATGGTCATGACCCTGGGCCTCACGATCGGCTTCGGCAAGTCGGACAACCTCGCCGCCGCCTACGGCATCGCGGTCTCGGCGACGATGCTGATGACCTCGGCACTGCTGTTCATCGCGATGCGCGAGATCTGGCGATGGAGCTGGCCGGCGGCGGGCGCGGTTGCCGGCGCCTTCGCCGTGGTCGATGCCGGTTTCCTCGCCGCCAATCTCACCAAGATCGCGGAGGGCGGCTACGTGCCCATCCTGCTCGCGGCGCTGGTCTACGGCGTCATGCTGACCTGGCATCTCGGGGCCGCCGCGGTTTCGGCGCGCGTGCAGGACATCGCCATGCCGATTTCCCAGTTCATGGCGCGGCTCGCCGAGGGCCACATCCCCCGCGTGCCGGGCACGGCCGTGTTCCTGACCCGCACCAGCCGCGACGCGCCGCCGGTGATGGTCTGGCACGTGAAGCACAATCGCGCCCTGCACGAGCGCATCTTCGTCCTGACGGTGACAACCGAATCGGTGCCGTGGATCGCCGATTCCAGCCGCCTCCAGGTGGAGGAGATCGCGCCGCGCTTCTGGCGCGCCCGCGCCCGCTACGGCTTCATGGAACGTCCGGACATTCCGGCCCTCCTCGCGCGCGCGGCGCGGGAGGGCTGTCATCTCGATCTCGCCGACGTGACCTATTACGTCGGGCACGAGACGATCGTCGCGCGCGGCGGCGAGAGCGGCCTGCCGCGCTGGATCGAAGCGCCCTTCGCCGCCATGCAGCGCAACGCCGCCCATGTCAGCGACTATTTCAGACTTCCGAGCGACGCGGTGGTCGAGATCGGGCGCGAAATTTCGATCTAGAGACGCAACCGCCGGCTGTCGCGCCGGCGACCGGCCCTACGCTTTGGCCTTGACCCGCTCGTCGTCGGGATTGCGGACCACCGCGGGCAGGCTGCCCTGCGGCGTCGGCTCGGCGATGAACTTGAACTCCGGCCCCTCGTTCCAGGGACCGCGCTGCGCCTTCTGCCCGTCCGCGGACAGGTTGAAATAGAGATTCACCGTCTCGTCCGGCCGCACATTGCCGAAGGCGGGATCGCTGAGCTTGCCGAGCGACTCCAGCGCCTTCATGAACATGTTGGTGTGCGAGATCTCGCGCGTCAGCAGAAAGGTGAGCGCCTGCCTGCTGCCCTGGTCCGGCGCCAGCTTGATGAGCGCCTCGTAGGTCTGCCGCGCGCCGGCTTCCGCCGCGATGTCGGCGCGGAGATCGCGCACCACATTGCCGCCTTCGTTGACATAGGCGGCCGTCCAGGCCTGCCCCTGGCTGTCGACGAGATGCGGGCCGACCCCGCGCACCGCAAAGAGCGTGCTGGCATAGGCGGCATCCTTGTCGCCTTTCTCGGTATGCTGCTCGATCATGCGCCCGACCATCTCGAGATGGCTGAATTCCTCGATGGCGATGTCCTGCAACATGTCTCGAATGGCGGCATTCTCGACGTGGAAGGACTGCGTCCAATAGGTCAGCGCGGCGGTGAGCTCGCCGGTCGCGCCGCCGAACTGCTCCAGCAGCATCTCGCCGAACCGGGCGTCGGCCTCGTCGCATTTGACGTCGATCATCAGTTGCTTGCGATGGAAGAACATGGCTGTTTCCTGCGGATGAGAGGCAGGCCGCCGGGCGCGGCCGTTCTCCGCCAACGGCCTCCGACAGCGGATGTTCCTCTTGTCCGGCGCACGGTCAGGCCGACGGATCAGCGGCAACCGGCGCGCGGGTCGTCCCGCCGGCTCCCCGGCTTGGCGGCGGAGAGCGCCACGAAACCGGCGCCCAGGGTGGTAAACCGGCCCCACAAGGAGTCGTACGGGCTCAGCCAGCGCGCCGCCGCCGCACAGCGGGGATAATAGATCGCGCCGCGTAAGCTTTCGACGACAAGGCCGGCTTGTGCGGCAAGATCGCGGAGGTCGTCGGCGGTGCGAAATCGCGCTCGTCGCCAGAGGGCCGAGCCGAACCACGCCCGCATGCGTCGCGTCGCCGCCCACGGACTCCATTTTCCGAGCTCGCCGATGACGAGACGCCCCCCGGGTCGAAGAACGCGGCTGATTTCCCGGAGCACCGGAGCCGGGTCGTCGATGAAGCAAAGGACGGTGATCGCCGTCACGATATCGAAGCGCTCGGCGGGGAAAGGAAGGTGCTCCGCGGTCGCCACCTGCAAGGCAACCTCCGCGCCCTGCTGCATCGCCCGCCGCCGGGCGGCATCGATCATCGCGGGCGAGGCATCAATGCCGGTCGCGAGCGCGCCGCGCTTCACGAGCGCGAGCGCCAGCTCGCCATCGCCGCAGCCCAGGTCGAGGACGGCGCGGCCCGCCACGTCACCGGCGAGTTCCAGGATCAGCCGCCGCTCGAGCCGCTCGGTGATGGCGCCGAGTTCCGATGCCCGCCATCGTGCATATGCGTCAGGACCCAATTCCGGGCAGGCGCAGACCGGTTCGGAGCTGGTCATCATGGGGCCTGGGCCGGATCGAGTGCACGCCGCCGGTGATCGGGCGCCTTCCTACGGCACGGACGAGCGGCGGCGGCGCCCCGGCGATCCCGCGCCGATGCCGCCGGACGCCCCGCGCGACAGGCAACGCCTGAAGGCGGGCAGGTGCCGCGCTTGCGAGGCCTCCTGCAAGCGCCGCAGCACGTCGCCGATCGCGGGATCGCCGACCTCGGCGATGAGCCGCTCGTACATCGCCGCATTGTCGATTTCGGCCTGGACGGCCGCTTCGCACGCCTCGGTCAGCGTGCGCGGCGCCGCTATTCTCCCGGGCCATGTGTCCTCCGGCGGCCTGACGCCAAGCCGGTCGAATTGCTCCAGCAGCGCCCGGGCATGCCGCTCCTCCGCCGCGGCGATATTGACGAAGGGTTGAACCGGCCCGAAGGCCTCGATCACCTTGCGGTAGGTGGCCAGCGCCCGATATTCATCGTCGAGCGCTTCGCGCAACGCCTCGACTGCCTTCATGTCGGCCATCGCCGTGCTCCCGTTGGCGTCCGCCTCCGGCTGTGCCATGGCAATCCCGAGGAGGCGCTGTTCCAAAATGCACGCGCCTAAAACAATAGAGGGCGCCGGGGCGGCGGCATTGAGGCAAGTCAATGCGCCGGAACCCGCGCCTCTCGTCCTTCGATCGGGTCGGCCGCCATTTCCGCTGCCACGCGCCGCGCGACCTCGACGACCGCCTTGCTGATGGGCGGCGATAGCGGCGCTCCGAGCGCGAAGGATTGGCCTTCGATCGCATAGACGATGCAGCGCATCGGCAACCGGCCGAGCGCGCGCGCCAGCTCGATCGCCTCGCCCAGACCGAGGCCATGCGTCGACGCGCTCCCGCCCCACCGCGGCAGCGCTGCTGCGGCGGCGTCGATCCTCAGCACCGTTCCGGCCGGGGCGCCCGAGACGCAGGCATCGACCAGCACTGCCGCAGCCACGCCGTCGAGCCGCTCCAGGAGAGCCGCGGCATCGCCCGCATGTTGGCTCACCTCGACCCCGCCAGGCAGCCGCTGCCGCAGCAGCCGCGCCACCTCGAGCCCCGCCGCGTCGTCGCCCCGGTCCGGATTGCCGATGCCGATCACCATCCGACGGCCGGCGCCCTGCGTCACGGCGTCACCCCCGGTCGAGGTCGAGGCGCAGGAAATGCGCGGCGCAGGAAATGCAGGGGTCATAATTGCGCACGGTCTGCTCGCAGCGCCGGCGCAGCTCGTCCTCGGGCCGGTCGAGAAATCCGCCGACGAAGCTCGTGAGGTCTTCCTCGATGCTCGGCTGGTTTTGCGACGTCGGCGGCACGATGCGGGCCTCGGCGATGGTCCCGTCCGCGTCGAGGCGGTAGCGATGGTAAAGCAGGCCCCGCGGCGCCTCGGTGGCGCCGACGCCGATGCCGGCGCCCGGCACTGCCGCGACCGAGGGAAGCTCCGGCTCTTCATAGACGCCGATGATGCGGAGCGCCTCGTCGCAGGCGTAAAGCACCTCGATCGCCCGGACGATGATGCTGCGGTAGGGGTTGGTGCAGCGCGACGCCAGCCCCGCCTCGCGCGCCGCTTCCTGCGCCAGCGGCGACAGCCGGTCGAAATTGAGGCTGTAGCGGGCGAGCGGGCCGACGAGATACGAGCCGCCGCCCCGAAGATGCGAATGGAGCGCGGTCGAGCGCTCGACATGCGTCTCCTCGAAATGCTCGTCATATTCGGCGGCCGGGATGTCGAGACCGCGGCTGGAGACGATGCGGCCTTCGTTGAAGGGATAATCCCGCTCGTGCCGCAGGGCGACGAAGGTATAGTCCCGCTCCCGATCGGGGAAGTCGAAGCGCGCGGTCCAGCGCACGATCTCGCGCGCCGCGTCGCGTGCCCATTTGAGCCGCTCGGCGAGCGGCTCGAGCTCGCGCTTGCGCGGCGCGCGATAGAAGCCGCCGACGCGCACGTTGATGGGATGAATCTCGCGGCCGCCGAGCAGCGCCAGGATCTCGTTGCCGGCCTTCTTCACGGCAAGCCCGCGGCGCACCGCCTCGCCATGGTCGCGCGCCATGTCGATCGCTCCGGCATAGCCGAGGAAGTCCGGCGCGTGGAGCATGGTGACGTGGAGCATGTGGCTCTCGATCCATTCGCCGCAATAGAGCAGGCGCCGGAGATCGCGCAGCGGCTGCGTCACCGAGATCCCGAGCGCGTTCTCCATCGCATGCACCGCGCTCATCTGATAGGCGACCGGGCAGATGCCGCAGATGCGCGCGGTGATGTCCGGCGCTTCGGTGAAGGCGCGGCCGCGCAAGAAGGCCTCGAAAAAGCGCGGCGGCTCGAAGATGCTGAGCTCCGCGCTCTGCACCTTGCCGTCGCGCACCACCACCTTGAGTCCGCCCTCGCCCTCGACGCGGGCCAGATAGTCGACCTTGATGGTCCTACCCGCCATGGCGCTCGCTCTCCTTGCGGAACGGCTCGGCATCGGCGTTGAAGCTGCGATAGACCCGCTGCAAGGCGCGCTCGTCCATGCCCAGGGCGGCTAGCCAAGCGCTCAACGAGAGCGCGTTGGGCGTCTCCTTCGGCCCGTAGCAGCCATAGCAGCCGCGGTCATAGGACGGGCATAGCGCGCCGCAGCCGGCGTGGGTGACCGGACCGAGACAGGGCGTGCCGTGCGCCACCATCACGCAGACGGCGCCTTTGAGCTTGCATTCGATGCAGACGCCGTGCGGCGGCGTGACCGGCCGGCGCCCGACAAGGAACGCCGCCAGAACCTCGACGAGCTGCCGCTTGTTGATCGGGCAGCCGCGCAGTGCGAAATCCACCGGCACATGATCGGCGATCGGCGTCGAGGTCGCGAGCGTGCGGATATAGTCGGGCCGGGCATAAACCACCGACGCATATTCCTGCACGTCGGCGAAGTTGCGCAGCGCCTGGATGCCGCCCGCGGTGGCGCAGGCGCCGATCGTCACCAGCTTGCGCGAACGCCGCCGGACCTCCTGGATGCGCTCCGCGTCGTGCGCCGTGGTGATCGAGCCTTCGACCAGCGAGAGGTCGTAGCGGCCGCTGATCGTGCCGCGCGTCGCCTCCTGGAAGTAGGCGATGTCCACCGCATCGGCCACCGCCAGCAGCTCGTCCTCGCAGTCGAGCAGGCTGAGCTGGCAGCCGTCGCAGGAGGCGAATTTCCATACCGCGAGCCGCGGCCTGGGCTTCTCTGCGGCCATTTCAGATCTCCTTCGTCCGGAGCAGGCCGCGCAGCCGGTCGAAGCGGAACACCGGCCCGTCGCGGCAGACCAAGACCGGCCCGAATTGGCAGTGGCCGCAGAGGCCGACGGCGCATTTCATGTTGCGTTCCATGGAGAGGTAGACCGCCTCCTCGGCAAGTCCGGCATCGCGCAGCGCCGAAATGGCGAAGCGCATCATGACCTCGGGGCCGCAGACCAGCGCCAGGGCATGCAGCGGGTCGAAGGCCGCGCGCGGGATCAGCGTCGTGACCACCCCGACATGGCCGTGCCAATCGCCCGCGGCATGGTCGACCGTGACCTCGATGTCGATGTCGAGCCGGCGCCGCCAGGTCTCGATCTCGCGGCGGAACAGGATCTCGTCGGGGCTGCGGGTGCCGTAAAGCAGCACGACATTGCCGTAGCGCTCGCGCTCGGCCAGCAGCCGGTAGAGCGCCGGCCGCAACGGCGCGAGACCGAGCCCGCCCGCCACGAGCACGACGTCGCGCCCGGCCGCCTCGGCCATGGGCCATCCCGCCCCGAACGGCCCGCGCAGCCCGACCGCGCCGCCGGGTTCCACCCGCGCGAGCGCGGCCGAAACCGGACCGACGGCGCGAACCGTATGGACGAGGCGGTCGGGGGCCGCGGGATCGCCGCTCAGGCTGATGGGTACCTCGCCGACGCCGAAGACGGTGAGCATGTTGAATTGCCCCGGCGCGAAGCCGCCGGGGTCGGCGCCGTCCGCCTCCAGCTCGAGCGTCCATACCAGCGGGCCGTCGCGCCGACGCCGACGCACGCGCGCCACGCGCGGCACCATCGGGTCGGCACGGTCCGCCGCGAAGGCTGCCGCGTCACCCATGGCTGCCATAGACATCGAGGATCTGCAGCCGCGCTGCCTGCAAGCGCTGGACCAGGACCGGCATGACGCGTTTCATCATGTCGTAGCCGAGATCGTGATCGGCTTCGCATTTCCGCCGCAGGCAGGCGGCGTCGATGGCGATCGCCCGGACAAGTTCGAGCGCCTTGGCGTCGTAGGTCCAGCGATAGGGCGGGATCAGCCAGGATACGCCCACGATCTCGCTCTCGCGCAGCGTCTGGAACGTCACGGCGCCGCGCCCCGGCGCCCGCAGCTCGAGCGCCACCCTGCCGTGCCGCAGCAGATAGAACTCATCGGCTGGGCCGCCCTCGTGGAAAAGGTATTGCGCCGCCTCGAAGCGCACATTCTTCGCGCAGCCGCAGACCAGCGCCGTGAACCTTTCCTCGAGCCCGGCGAAGAACGGGTGCTCCCTGATGATGCGTTCGAGCCCTTCCATGGCATCGTTCCTCAACGCTGCTCGCTGTCGCGGATGGCGCGTACCTCTTCGGTGATGTCGATGCCGACCGGGCACCAGGTGATGCACCGTCCGCAGCCGACACAGCCCGAACTGCCGAACTGGTCGAACCAGGTGGCGAGCTTGTGGGTCATCCACTGCCGATAGCGCGAGCGCGCGCTGGCGCGGACCGCACCGCCATGGATATAGGAGAAATCCATGGTGAAGCAGGAATCCCAGCGGCGCGAGCGCCCGGTCTCGCCGCCGGCGAGATCGCTCGACTCCTCGACCGAGGTGCAAAAGCAGGTCGGACAGACCATCGTGCAGTTGCCGCAGGTGAGGCACCGCTCGGCGACGGCATCCCAGCGCGGATGATCGAGGTTGCGCAGCAGAAGCTCGCGGACATCGTCCGAGCGCATCGCGCGCCCCATGGCGGCCGCGGTACGCTCGACGACGCCCTCGGCTGCCGCGATCTCGCCCTCCGTTGCGGCGCGCTGCGGCAGGTCGGCCAGCATCAACCGTCCCGCCTCGCTGCCGATCTCCACGACAAAGACCCCACCCGGCCGATCGGCGAGTTCCGTCAGCGCGAGATCGAAGCCGGCAGCCGCCTTCGGGCCGGCGTTCATCGACGTGCAGAAGCAGGTTCCGCCGGCCTTGGCGCAGTTCACCGCGACGATGAACGCGCCGCGGCGCCGCTCGCGATAGGGCGTATCCGCGTGCTGGCCGGCGAGCAGGACGCGATCCTGGATTTCGATCGCGCGGAGTTCGCAGCCGCGCACGCCGATGAAGGCGAAAGGCTGTTCGGGCGGCGCTTCGGCAACCACCTGCACCGCGTCGCCATCGCGCGCGGCGCGCCAGAGCCGCAGCGTCGGCGGGTGGAGGAATTTCTTCCATGAATGCGGCCCCACCGCGTAGCCGAAAAGCGCGGCATCGCCCCGCCGAACCAGCCGGTAATGCCCGCCATCCTGCTCGTCGGTCCAGCCGCCCGGCAGGTCGGCGATCGACCCGATGTCGTCGTAGACGATCGCCTGGTCGCGGACGGTAGGCCCGACCGTGCGATAGCCGCGACGCTTCAGGGCGGCAAGAAGGCCGTCCAATCCTTCGCTCGTCAGGATGCGTCGGGTCGCCGTTTCCATCCGCTTGCCACCGGTTCGGCAGGATTTCGGTCGCGGCCGCGCGCCCCCACCGCCGGCCGGGACAGCTTCGCTGCCGCGATGGCGGAAGTATCGTTTCTCCGAGGCATCCAAGACCTTGATCCAGATCAAGCGTGCCCCGCGACCGGGTACCGTCGCACCTTGGGTTGATTTACCTCAATGCCGGGGCGAGCGGCTTGCCCAAGCATTGCGGCTGCAGCCAGGCCCATGGCGGCCTGCTCCTTCGACGGATGGCATCCACATGCACATGAGACATCTCAGCTTCGTTTGCGCAGTCGCAGCGGTCGCGATGGTGGCGGCTTGCTCGACGACGCCCGACAGCGGCGGCATGCAGAGCGGCGCGGCGGGCTCGGCTCATGGCGAGCCGGCACGCCCGGCAGTTCCCGGCTCCGAGGCGGATCTGCAGACGAATGTCGGCGACCGCATCTTCTTCGACAAGGACAGCTCGCTCATCGCCGCCGAAGCGCTGAAGACGCTGGAGCGCCAGGCGCAGTGGCTGACGAAGTATCCCAACGTCAAGGTGACCATCGAGGGACATTGCGACGAGCGCGGAACGCGCGACTACAATCTCGCGCTGGGCTACCGCCGCGCGCACGAGGTCAAGGAGGTTCTGGTTGCCCACGGGATCGATGCGGCGCGGATCACGACGATCAGCTACGGCAAGGAGCGCCCGGCCGTCGTCGGCTCCGACGAAGCCGCGTGGGCGCAGAACCGCCGCGCGGTGACGGTGGTCGACTAGTGTTGTGTTTCTGACGGATGTTGCCGGACTCCCTCCACCGTCATGGCCGGGCATGACGGTGCATATGATCAGTTTCATGGAATCGCTGCACTAGACGCGCCCCCCCGACGGAGGCCAGGTCCGACCGCCGACCGACACGCCTAAGACGCGGGCGCCGGCCGCTGCCGCGACCGATGGCGCGCGAGGGTCAGCGGGGTGCGCGACTTCGGTATCTTGTGAATGAAATTGTAGCGCGCCACGTGGTAGCTAGGATCGACGCCATAGAAATTGAGGCGCATGCGCGCCATCTCCTCGGCGCGATAGGCATCGAGCGGCTTTTCGGCCTCGTCCGCCGCCCGCCGGCGGCGCTTGTCGGCGAGCCGCGCCTCTCGTTCCGCGTCGCTTGCGAGCCCGCGAGCGGTCGCGGCGATCACGGTCGGGTCATGGCGCGCGGATGGCGGCAGGATACGGTCGACGAGGCCGAGCCGGCGCGCTTCGGCGACCCCCATGGGCAACCGCGCCTGCGTGACCCGCCTCGCATTCTCCGCGCCGGCCCGCCGCGGCAACAGATAGGTCCAATATTCCGAGCCGTAGAGATTGCCCATGTCCTTGTAGTGCGGATTGAGCACCACGCCCTCGCTCGCCCAGACCTCGTCGGCCGCGAGCGCGAGAAAGACGCCGCCGGCGCCGGCGCCGGCGCGCAACGCCGAGACGACGAGGCGATCGGTGGTCGTGACGATGTCGCGGGCAAGGTCGTTCATCGCGTTGATGTTGCGCCAGGACTCGTCGGCCGGGCTGCCTGCCGCCTCGATGACGCCGAGATGAATGCCGTTCGACCAGTGATCGGGGCCGCCCATCAGAACCAGCACGCGGGTCGGCCGCGCCAGCGCCTCGGCATAGGCGGCGCGCAGCGCCTCGCACTGCGCCGTGCTCATCGCGCCATTGTAGAACGCAAAATGGAGATATCCCACCATGCCTTCCTCGTCGTAGCGGATCGGCGCATAGCCGGCGGCAACCGGAAGGGTGGCACTTTCGGCCGCGAATACCTGGGCGGCAGGCAGCTTCAGCGCCTTCTCCCGCTCTTCTCGGACATGGCCGATCCACACCGCGCCGTCCATGGTGGCGCGGGCGAGCGCGCCGCCGCAGCGCGCCACGACCGCGCCCGGCTGGCCGGAAATCCGGTCGGCCCGATGAGCGTCATAGAGGCGGACCGGGCGACCGAACAGCGCGTCGCGAACCCCCGGCGTCCCGTCGGCGCTGCGGATCTTGCGCAGCACCGCGTCGGTCGGATCGGCGGTCCAGTCGATGACGCGGTCGCTCTGACGGCAGGTCGGGCGCAGCCGGCCGTGCAGCGCGGGATCGGCGGGATCGGGGCGGCGCGGAACGAAGATGCGAGAGTCGACGCGTGCCAGCGCCGCGATCACCGCCGCCGCCGCCGCGTCGGTCACCTCGCGCCGATAGAGACTCGATTTCGTCGCCGCGCGCATCGGGAAGGTCGCCGATGCCCATACCGGTCCGGCATCCATCTCGGCCTCGGCCTCGAGCACGGTGACACCCCACTCGCTCTCGGCCTCGAGCGCCGCCCAATCGAGCGCCGAGGGACCACGGTCGCCGACGATGCCCGGATGGACGATCAGACAGCGGCGCCTTTGCCATACATCGCGAGGGATCGCCCGCTTGAGGAACGGGGCGAGGACGAGATCGGGCTCGAAGAGCTCGACGGCGTCGCACGTCACCGCATCATTGACATCCAACTCGACCGAGACCTCGTGACCGCGCTCGATCAGCTCGACATGGAGACGCTGCGACAGGCTGTTGAAGCTGTGGACCAGCAGCAGGATGCGCATGGCGCCCTCAGCAGATCCGGGGGAGCTGCTCGCCGGACAGCCAATCGACGATGCGGCCGCCCCCGAACCCGGTCGTCATCTGCACGAAGCGATGATCGTCGTCGACCACCTCGCCGATGATCGCCGCGTCGCGCCCCAGCGGGTGCGCGCGCATGGCCGCGAGGACGGCTGCGGCCGCGTCCGGGGCGATGACGGCGACGAGCTTGCCTTCATTGGCGACGTACAGCGGGTCGAGCCCGAGCAGCTCGCAGGCCGCGGCGACCTCGGCCCTCACCGGTAGCGCAGCCTCGTTCAGGCGGAAGCCCACCGCCGATTGCTGCGCCAGCTCGTTGAGGGTCGCCGCGACGCCGCCGCGAGTGGGATCGCGCATCACGCGCAAACCGCGGCCGCCGGCCTCCACCATTGCCGCCACGAGACCGTGGAGCGGCGCCGAATCCGAAACGAGTTCGGTTTCGAACGACAGGTTCTGGCGCTTCGACATGATGGCGATCCCGTGATCGCCGATGGTCCCCGACAGGATCACGCAGTCGCCCGGCCGCGCCTTCTCCGCCGAGAGATCGAGACCGGCCGGGACCACGCCGATGCCGGTCGTGGAAATGAACACGCCGTCGGCCTTGCCGCGTTCGACGACCTTGGTGTCGCCGGTAACGACCGGCACGCCGGCGGCGCGGGCGGCCGCTCCCATGCTGTCGGCGATGCGCTTCAGCGCCGCCAGCGGAAATCCTTCCTCGAGGATGAAGCTGGCCGAGAGATAGAGCGGTCGCGCACCCGCCATGGCGACGTCGTTGATGGTCCCGTGCACGGCGAGCGAGCCGATATCGCCGCCGGGAAAGAACAGCGGCGAGACGACATAGCCGTCGGTCGTCATCACCACGCGTCCGCCGGCGAGGTCGAAGGCGGCCTGATCGTTGCCGCGCCGGAGCCATTCATTGTCGAGCGCGTCATGGAAGACCTCGGCGATGAGCTGTCCCATCGCCCGGCCGCCGGCGCCGTGCGAGAGATCGACGCGGCCGTTCTCGATGTCGAGCCTGCGCCGATGGGTCTTGCCGGTCATGACGCCCTTCCCGCCCGATCCCGGAAGCGGCCATAGGTCCAATGCGCGGCGCAGGCGCCTTCGGCCGACACCATGCACGAGCCCATCGGCGTCTCCGGCGTGCAGACGGTGCCGAACAGCTTGCAATCGGCCGGCCGTTTGACGCCGCGCAGGATGGCGCCGCACTCGCAGGCGGGATTGTCGCGGGCCGGCAGGGACTCGATGCCGAAGCGGCGCTCGGCGTCGTAAGCGGAGTATTTCTCCTTCAGACGCAGACCGCTGTAGGGCACGACGCCGAGGCCGCGCCACTCGAAGCTGCGGCGCAGCTCGAAGATCTCGGCGACATCGGCCTTGGCCCGCTCGTTGCCCTCGCGCCGGACGGCGCGGCCATACTGGTTCTCGACCTCGTGCCGCCCCTCATTGACCTGGCGGATCAGCATCAGGACCGCCTGCAGCACGTCGAGCGGCTCGAAGCCGGCGACCACCACCGGCTTTTCGAATTCCTCGGCGAAGAAGGCATAGGGTTCCGTGCCGATGACGGTGCTGACATGCGCCGGGCCGATGAATCCGTCGAGGCGCACGCAATCGAGCCGGCGCAACTCGGGACTGTCGAGGATGTTCTGGATCGCCGGCGGCGTCAGCACGTGGTTGCAGAAGACGCTGAAGTTGGCGAGCCCCTGGCGCGCGGCGAGCCGGATCGCGAGCGCGGTCGGCGGCGTCGTGGTCTCGAAGCCGATGGCAAAGAACACCACCTCGCGCCCGGGCTCGGCCTCGGCGATGCGCAGCGCATCGAGCGTCGAATAGACCATGCGGATATCGGCGCCCGCCGCCTTCGCCCGCAGCAGCGACGTGCCGCGCGAGCCCGGCACGCGCATCACGTCGCCATAGGTACAGAGCGTCACGCCGGGGCGCTCGGCCAGCCGGATCGCCGCGTCGATGCGCCCTACCGGCAGCACGCAGACGGGACAGCCCGGCCCGTGGATCAGGCGCACGACCTCGGGGAGCAGATCTTCGATCCCATAGCGCGAGATCGCATGGGTATGGCCGCCGCAGAATTCCATGAAGTGGTAACTGCCGGCGGGATCGGCCTCGCCGGCGATGCGCGCGGCAAGCGCCTGCGCCACCCGCCCGTCGCGGTATTCCTCGGCATGTTTCATCGCCGGGCCCCGGCTTCGGCGGCATCGAGCTCGGCGACCTCGCGCAGGAGGGCGAAGATCCGATCCGCCTCCGCCTCGTCGATGACGGTGAGGGCGAAGCCGACATGGACGAGAACGTAGTCGCCGATGCGCGCTTCCGGCACATAGGCGAGATTGATCTCCTTGGCGACGCCGCCGAAATCGACCTTGCCGATGCGGATGACGGGATCGTCGCCGGTGACGCTCAGGATCCGTCCCGGAATCGCTAGGCACATGGCGTCTCTCCCGGCTGCTCGGTCCACGCCGCCCACACCGCCTGGCCAAGGGCGATCCCGCCGTCATTGGGCGGGACGCGCCGGTGCCAGACCGGCTCGCAGCCCGCCGCCCGCAGCGCGGCCACCGTCGCCTCGGTGAGGCGGGCGTTCTGGAAGCAGCCGCCGGCGAGAACCACCCGCCGCTCCCCTGCCCGCCGCGCGACCTCGGCGATGGCGTGGGCGAGCCCGCCATGCAGCGCGCACGAGACCGCGCCGGGCGCCGCGCCGGCGCCGAGATCGGCAAGCGCGGCATCGAGCGCCGGCTGCCAATCGACGATCATCGGCGCGTCCATTTCCTGGACTGCCCGGACCGGAAACTCGTACCGCCGCTCCGCCTCCCGGCCCTCGGCGGCCCATTCCAGCTCGGACGCCGCCTGCCCCTCGTAGCTCGCGCGCTGGCGCAAGCCGGCAAGCGCCGCAAACGCGTCGAACAGGCGTCCGGCGCTGGTGGTCCAGGGCGCGTTCACGCCGCGCGCCAGCATGCCGCGCAACACCTGCCGCTCCGCCGCCGAGAAGGCGGCCAGCGGCGGAAGCTCGCCCAAGGCGAAGGCTTTGTCGCCGAACGCCTCGAACAGCAGGCCCAGAGCGCTGCGGCGCGGCTCGCGCATGGCCGCCTCGCCGCCCGGCAGTCGAAACGCTCGCAGATGGGCGAACCGGCGCCAGCCCTTATCCGTCACCTGCAAAAACTCTCCGCCCCAGATCGTGCCGTCCGGCCCGAAGCCGGCGCCGTCCCAGGCCACTCCCAGCACCGGCGGCGCCACCCCGTTCTCGGCCATGCAGGCAACGACATGGGCGAGGTGATGCTGGACCTGGGCCACCGGCAGGCTCATCGCCTCCGCGGCACCGGCCGAGGCGTAATCGGGGTGCAGGTCGCGAACGACGAGGCGCGCCTCCGCGGCATGGAGGGCCACGGTATCGGTCAGCGCACGCGCATGCACTGCACGCGCCGCCATCGTGCCGAGATCGCCGATATGCTGGCTCAGGACCACGCCCCCCGGGCGGGTGAGGGCGACGGTGCTCTTGAGGTGGCCGCCGACGGCCAGGATTCCGGCCGGCACGCCTTGGACCGCGACCGGCGCCGGGGCGTAGCCGCGGGCGCGGCGCAGGACGAGGTCGCGATCGCAGACGATGCGGACCACGGAATCGTCCACCGGACGGACGATCGGCCGGTCATGGACGAGGAACAGGTCGGCGATGCCGGCAAGCCGCTCGAGCGCTTCGCCTTCCTCGGTGACCAGCGGCTCCTCCGAGACGTTGCCGCTCGTCGCCACCACGGGAAAGCCGAGCTCGCGCATCAGCAGGTGATGCAGCGGGGTGTAGGGCAGCAGGGCGCCGAGCCAGGGATTGCGCGGCGCCACGGCCGCCGCCACCGTCCCGCCGAGCCGCCGCAGCAAGACGATCGGCCGCGCCGGTCCGGTCAGCAGCTCTTGCTCCATCGTCGAGATGCGGCAGCTCGCGGCAATCTCCCGCAACGTCGGAAACATCACCGCGAACGGCTTCTCTTCGCGGCGTTTGCGATCGCGCAGCCGCCGCACGCCCGCCTCGTCGCGCGCATCGGCGACGAGATGGAAGCCCCCCACGCCCTTGACCGCGACGATCCGCCCCTCCCGCACCGCCGCGGCCGCCGCGAGCATGGCGTCGTCGGCGCGCGCAACCGTCCGACCCGTCCCATCCCACAGTGCCAGGCCGGGCCCGCATGCGGGGCAGGCGTTGGGCTCCGCATGGAAGCGCCGATCGGCCGGGTCCTCGTACTCGGCCCGGCAGAGCGGGCACATGCGGAAATGCCGCATCGAAGTACGCGCCCGGTCATAGGGAACGGCTTCGATGATGCTGTAGCGCGGCCCGCAATGGGTGCAGTTGATGAAGGGATAGAGGTGGCGGCGATCGGCGGGATCGAACAGCTCGCGCAGGCAATCATCGCAGGTCGCGATATCGGGCAGGATCTGAGCCGTGCGGGCGCCGGCCGCCGTGCTCGGCCGGATGACGAAGCGCGCGTCGCCGAGCGGTTCGATCCCCGAGGTTTCGATCTCCGTCACCGACGCGTTGGGCGGCGGGGTTTCGCGCATCGCGCCGAGCAGGGCCGCGACCTGCCGGCGATGCCCCTCCGCCTCCACGACGACGCCTTCGGTCGAATTTTCGACCCAGCCCACCAGCCCGCGGGCCGTCGCCTGCCGGTGGACGAACGGGCGAAATCCCACGCCTTGGACCGCCCCGCGGACGAGGATGCGAAGCCGTATCCGCTCGCCCGTCGCCGGCCTGATCATGGACTCTGCGAGCGGCATCGACGTCATGTCTCCGCGGTATGCCTCTAGACGCCGGCGTGGCGAACCGGCGCCCGCGACCGAACCGCCGGTTCGCCGCGCCGGGTTGCAAGCTGCGTTTGCAGCCAGGCCAGCCATGGCGCCAGCGTCTCGCGCCGGCGCGCCGACACCGACATCACCGGCGCCGCATTGGCCAGGGCGCGAAGGTGACTTTCCGCCGCCGCCGGGTCGAAATCGTCGAGCACCGCCAGCAGGTCGCTCTTCGACAGCAGCACGAGATCCGCGGCGCGGAACATGACGGGATATTTCGCCGGCTTGTCGTCACCTTCCGTTACCGACAGCAGCGTGACGTTGGCATGCTGGCCGAGATCGAAGCTCGCGGGACAGACGAGATTGCCGACATTCTCGATGAACAGCAGGTCGAGCGACGCGAGGTCGAACGCATGCAGCGCATCATGCACCATCGCCGCGTCGAGATGACAGGTCTGGCCGGTCATGATCTGCACCGCCGGCACGCCTTTGGCGCGGATGCGCCGGGCGTCGTTTTCGGTCTCCAGATCGCCTTCGATGACGGCGATGCGAAGCTTGTCCCCAAGCGCCTCGATCGTCGTCTCGAGCAGGCTGGTCTTGCCCGATCCCGGGGATGACATCAGGTTGACCGCGAGAACGCCGTACCGGTCGAAATGCTGCCGATTATGGGCTGCGACATGGTCGTTCTCGCGAAGCAGCCGGGTGACGAGGTCGATCGACGTTCGTTCGACCGCTCCCGGGCGGACGGCACCGCCGGCGGCAGCCACCTGGTGATGATGGGAGGTCGTCGCGCATCCGCAGCTATCGCACATCGCCTTCGCTCCCGAGTCCAATCCTATCGGATCGACATGGCGGCGACGCCGCCATTGCCGGCGCCGGCCGCCGGCTCCGCGTTCCGTTCGTCGTCGGCCGTCACGGCGAGTTCGACGCGCTTCAACAGCAATTCGTCGCCGCCGAGAAGCCTGACACGCCAGTCGCCGCAGGCCGCGCAGCGCAGATCGTTCACCGTCGCCTCGCTCTCCGCGCCGCAATTGGCGCAGTGCACGCGGATCGGTGCCGCTTCGATCTCAAGCGTCGCCTCGTTCGCCAGGGTTCCGGCACGCGCGACCGAGAACGCGCGGTCGAGCAGCGCGGCCTCGACACCCGACAGCGGACCGACGGCAACCAGGATTCGAGTGACGGCGGCGGCGCGATGCGCCGTTGCGACCCGCGCCACCTCGGCCAGCAAGCCTTGACATAGGGCGAGCTCATGCACGGTCGTCCGCCCGGGTCTCGGCGCCGCACATCCGACCGCGGATTTCGCGAGCTCTGGATCGTGCCATTGACCGGACCATACCGTGGCAGCACCCCTTGTCCCGCCATCTCTCTGCTTCGCAATCACGCCGCAAGCGAGCCACGGGAGATCGTTTGTGAATAAATCTCATTGTCGCCGCCGACATTGATCTGGATCAACGAGCCGCAGGGCGGCTTCCGATATTGATCAATTCCATAAGACGAATATGGAGTCTCGCTCCATGGCAGTCTCGGGCGGACGGGCAAAGCTTCTCATCCTCGGCATCGGCAACACGCTGCTCCGCGACGACGGCGTCGGCGTCCATGTGATGGAGGCCCTGAGCGACCAACCGCCGGACGGACATCGAGAGCGCGATCTCCGCTTCCGCGATGGCGGCACGCTGGGACTGGCGCTGCTTCCCGACATCGAGACCGCCGACGCGGTCATTGTGATCGACGCGGCGGATATCGCCGCCGAGCCGGGGACCGTCCGCAGCTTCGAAGGCGAGGCCATGGACGCGCAGCTCGGCGGCAAGAAGCGCACGGCCCATGAGGTGGCGTTGGCGGATCTGATGGCGGCGGCGCGGCTGCTGGGCCGGCAGCCGGTGCACCGCGCCCTCGTCGCCATACAGCCGGGCTCGACCGAGTGGGGCCTGGCGCCGACTGTGGAGGTCGCGGCCGCAATCCCGCGGGCTTGCGCCGCCGTCCTTTCCCTGCTCGACAGGTGGGATCATGTCCGCTGACGGGGTCGCGGGCTGCGGCCTGCGCCTGCGGACCGGTCTCGCCAAGGCCGTTCTATCCGAGGTTGCCCGGCTGCTCGAGCGGCTCTCGGATGCGGGAGAGACCGGCGCCGTCGACCTGCACAGCCTGCCGATGACCGACGGAGACCGCGCCGAGCTGGAAGAGCGGCTCGGCCGCGGCGAGATCGAGGCGACGCTGAGCGTCGCCGGCGTCAGCCGCGTCTGGGAGACCCGATATGCCGGCGTCTGGTGGGTCCGCCATTTCGGCAGCGACGAGCGGATCGCCGCCGAGGAGATCGCCATCACCCATGTACCGCAGATCCTGGTCGCGCATCCGGCGGATATACGCGCCGCGGCGAGCGCCCTGCGTGACGATCTGGCGACGCAGCCGCCGCAGGGCGCAAGCGAGGAGAGCCGGCATGTCGGACCGTGAGACGCTCGGCGCGGCACTGGCGCGTTGCGGCATTTCCCGTCGCGCCCTGCTGAAGTACAGCAGCTATCTGGCCACGCTGATGGCGCTGCCGCCCGCCGCGTCATCCGCCATGGCCGAAGCCCTGGCCAAGGCCCGCCGCCAGTCGGTCATCTGGCTGTCGTTCCAGGAGTGCACGGGCTGTACCGAATCGCTGACGCGGTCCTTCAGCCCGACCCTGGAGGACCTGATCTTCAATCTGATCTCGCTCGACTATCATCACACGCTGATGGCCGTGTCCGGCGCGGCCGCCGAGGCGGCTCGCCTCGAGGCCATGAAGGAAAACGCCGGCAAGTATCTCGTCGTGGTCGACGGCTCGGTGCCGCTCGGGGATGACGGCGCCTATTCCACCATCGCCGGCATCACCAATCGGCAGATGCTGACGGAGACGGTGGAGCACGCGCTGGCGGTCATTTCGGTCGGCACCTGCGCCGCCTTCGGCGGCCTGCCGCACGCCGATCCCAATCCGACCGGCGCGGTCCCGGTCTCCGCCATCGTGACCGGCAAGCCGGTCATCAACATCTCGGGCTGTCCGCCGCTCCCCGAAGCGATGGCGGGAACCGTGTCCTACATCCTGTCCTTCGGCAAGCTGCCCGAGCTCGACCACCTCCACCGTCCGAAGGCGTTCTTCGGCGACAGCATCCATGACCGCTGCTACCGTCGCCCCTTCTACGAACGCGGCATGTTCGCCAAGTCCTTCGATGACGACGGCGCACGCAACGGCTGGTGCCTCTACGAGCTCGGCTGCAAGGGACCGGTCACCTACAACTCCTGCGCCACCCTCAAATGGAATGGCGGCACGTCCTTCCCCATCCAGTCGGGCCATGGCTGCCTCGGCTGCTCGGAGCCCGGCTTCTGGGACAAGGGCGGATTTTACCGGCCGCTCGCCGCCGGCACCGGCAGCCCCGGCGTGGCGGTCGGCGCCGCGGCGATCGGCGGTGTCGCGGTCGGCGCGGCAAGCGCCGCGCTGCATCGCCGGCGCCTGCATGACCAGGGAGGGGAGAAGCCCAAATGACGCTGCTCGACGCCGCGCGCGGACCGGTGCTTCAGCTGGCCTTGGCGATCTTCGCCTTCGGCGTCGCCTGGCGGCTGTCGTCGCTGCTCCTGTTGCCCTTCGCGCGCGACAAGTCGCTGCCGAGAACGGGCGCGCCGCCCGCCGCGTTTGCCGCGCTGCGCGAGATCCTGCGCCGGTCCTGGCCGCAAAAATCCTTCGGACGCGCCAGCCTCTTCATGACCGTGAACAGCTACGTGTTCCATCTCGGTCTCGCCCTCATCGTGTTCGCGTTTGCGCCGCATATCCTCTTCATCAAGAGCCTGTTCGGGGTCTCCTGGGGCAATCTGCCGAACAACGTCATCTATGCCGTCGCGGTCGTCACCGTCGCGTCGCTGGCGGCCGCACTGATCCGCCGGATATCCAACCCGGTGCAGCGGATCATCTCGACCTTCGACGACTACGTCGCCTGGTTCGTCACGCTCCTGCCCGTGCTGACCGGGCTTGCCGCCGCCAGCCACCTGATCGCGCGCTACGAGACGCTGCTCGCCATCCACATCCTCAGCGTCGCCCTGTTCCTGGCCTGGCTGCCCTTCGGCAAGCTCATGCATGCCTTTCTCGTCTTCGTCACCCGCGGCATGACCGGCGCTTATCTGAGCCGCAGAGGGGCGCAACTGTGAGCGCAGCGCCATTGGCCCAGGGAAGGAGGCCGGCATGAGCCAGCGTGTCGTCGTCGACCCGATCACCCGCATCGAGGGCCATCTGCGGATCGAAGCCGAGACCGATCAGCAAGGCGCGATCACCCGCGCCTACAGCTCCGGCACGATGGTCCGCGGCATCGAGCTCATTCTCAGAGGCCGCGACCCGCGCGAAGCCTGGGCCTTCGCCCAGCGCATCTGCGGCGTGTGCACCCTGGTGCACGGCATCGCCTCGGTACGCGCCGTCGAGAACGCCCTGGGCTACCGCATTCCGCCAAACGCCCAGCTCATCCGCAATCTGATGATTGCGGCGCAGCACGTGCATGACCACGTCATGCACTTCTATCACCTGCACGCGCTCGACTGGGTCGACGTGGTGTCGGCGCTCAAGGCCGACCCGAAGGCGACCTCGGCGCTGGCGCAGTCGATCTCCGCCTATGCCAAATCGAGTCCGGGCTATTTCGCCGACACGCAGAAGCGGCTGCGGACCTTCGTCGAGTCGGGCCAGCTCGGCATCTTCGCCAACGGCTTCTGGGGGCATCCCGACTTCAAGCTGCCGCCCGAAGCCAACCTCATGGCGGTGGCGCATTATCTCGAGGCGCTGGCCTGGCAGCGCGAGGTGGTGCAGCTTCACACCGTCTTCGGCGGCAAGAATCCCCACCCCAATTTCCTCGTCGGCGGCGCGCCCTCACCGATCAGCGCGACCGCGGGCCACGAGGCGGCCACCGCGGTGAATATCGTCGGGCTCGATCAGGTGCGCAACGTCATCGCCCGGATGAAGGAGTTCGTCACCGAAGTCTATCTTCCGGACACGCTCGCCATCGCCTCCTTCTACAAGGACTGGTTCGCCCGCGGCGAAGGCATCGGCAATTTTCTCACCTATGGCGATTTCCCCGCCAAGGGCATGGACGACCCCGCGAGCTGGCTCATTCCCGGCGGCGCCATCCTCGGGCGCGACCTCTCGAAGATCGTGCCGATCGACCTCAACGATGCCGCGCAGATCCAGGAATTCGTCGCGCATTCCTGGTACGACTATTCCGCCGGCAAAACCCAGGGGCTCCATCCCTATGACGGGCAGACGGCGCTCCACTACACCGGGCCGAAGCCGCCTTACCAACAGCTGAACGTCGAGGAGAGCTATTCCTGGCTGAAATCGCCGCGCTGGCGCGGACAGGCGATGGAGGTCGGCCCGCTGGCGCGCGTCCTCGTGCTCTATGCCAGCGGCCATGAACCGACCCGGGCGCTTGCCACGGCGGCGCTCCGGCAGCTCGACCTGCCGCTCGAGGCGATGTTTTCAACCCTGGGACGCACCGCGGCGCGCGCGCTCGAAAGCAAGATCATCGTCGAGCAGATGTCGGGTTGGCTCGACAGCCTCATCGGCAACATCAAGGGCGGCGATATCGCCGTCCACAATCCGCAGCTCTGGGACCCCGCCACCTGGCCGAGCGAGGCGCGCGGCGTCGGCTTCATGGAGGCGCCGCGCGGCGCGCTGGCGCATTGGATCGTGATCAAGGACGGCAAGATCGACAATTACCAAGCGGTGGTGCCCAGCACCTGGAACGCCGGACCGCGCGACCCCAAGGGGCAGCCAGGCCCCTACGAGGCGGCGCTGATGGACCGCCACAAGCTCTACGATCCGAAGCAGCCGCTCGAGATCCAGCGGACGATCCACAGCTTCGACCCCTGCATCGCCTGTGCCGTGCATGTGGTCGACGGACATGGCGAAGAACTGATGCAGATCCGGGTGCGCTGACGCAGGGCGCCGGCACCGCATGCCCGGCGGAGGACGGAAGCATGAGCAGCGATGTCGACATCAATGCCGCCGCGGGCAAGTTCCTGAAGCTCGCCGAAGGGCATCTTGCCGCCTACGCCGAGGCCTGCGTGAAATGCGGCCAATGCGCCGACGCCTGCCATTTCTACGTCGCCTCCGGCGATCCCCGATACACCCCGGCCTACAAGCTGTTTCCCATGGCCAAGGCGGTGCGTCGCCAGAAATGGCCGCTCGCCTGGCTTGGCCTCGCGCCGCGTCTCACCAGGGATGATCTCGCGCAGTGGGAGGAACTGCTGTTCGACAGCTGCACGCTGTGCGGCCGCTGCACCATTGTCTGCCCGATGGGCATCGACATCGCCGGCATCGTCAGCGCCTCGCGCCAGGCCTTCGTCGCGGCCGGGCTGGGGCCGAAGGACCTGCTGCAGGCCGCGGACAATGCGCGCGACAAAGGCAGCCCGCTGGGCGTCACGCCCAGCGTGCTCGCCGAGCGCATCGACTGGATCAAGGACGAGCACGAGGTCGAGATCCCGCTCGACAAGGCCAAGGCCGGAATTCTGCTCACCCTCTCCTCGGTCGAGCTGATGAAATATCCGGACTCCGTCGCCGCCATGGCCAAGCTGCTGAATCACGCCGGGGTCGATTGGACGCTCAGCTCCAAGGGCTACGAGGCGACCAATTTCGGCTATCTCGCCGGCGAGATGGACATCGCCAAGGTGATGGTGGAGCGGATCACGGCGGCCGCCGAGGCCGTCGGCGCCGCCACGGTCGTCATCCCGGAATGCGGCCATGCCTATGGGGCGCTGCGCTGGTCGGGAGCCAACCTCCTCGGCCGCCCCCTCCCTTACGAGGTGCTGCATATCACCGAGATGCTGGCGCGGCTGAAGCGCGCCGGACGCCTCAAGCTGCGGCCGACGGAGGCGAGCATCACCTATCACGATCCCTGCCAGATCTCGCGGCGCGGCGGGGCGACCGCCGAGGCGCGTTTTCTCCTCGACGGGTTCGCCACGGATTTCCGCGAGATGTCGCCGACCGGCAATTACAACTGGTGTTGCGGCGGCGGCGGCGGCGTGCAGGCGATCGGCCGCGCGGCGGAGCTGCGCTACCAGGCGTTCAAGATCAAGATGGATCAGGTCGAAAAGACCGGCGCCAAGACCATGATCTCAGCCTGCTCCAACTGTCGGCTGACGATGGATGAAAGCAAGGAGCATTGGAAGTGGCAGGGGGGCCTCGGCAGCCTGGTGGAGCTGATCGCAGATCACCTGGCGGAGCCTGAGGCAAAGCCGGCGCAGGCGCGATAGAGCGCGACCTTGCCCGCCCCGCCGGCAACGCCGGGCGGCGGCGCGCCCTGCGGCAAGGCATCGCCGCAGGGCTGTTGCGCCGTCACGCTACTGCTGCGGCTCTTCCTTGCTGTGGCCCGACGCGCCGGACGTCACGGTGCCCGGCATCGAATTGGCGCCGGCGTTGGGAAATGGCGTGCCGTTGCTCGGCGCAGCGCTGGTGCCGCTGACGGGCGCCGGAGCGGCGCCGGCCCGCGTCTGGGCGGCGTTCTTCTGCACCCGCTCGATCTCCTCACGATTGAGCCGCTCGGCGGCGTTGTCCCAGGGCGAGGTGTGCCGCTTTGCCATGCGCTTGTGCTTGACCACATGCTTGCTCTTGGCCGGATGATGGGGAACGGCCGTCTTGGCCTGGTGCGGGGCGGCGGGCGGCGTCGTGCTGGTCTGCGCGCCCGCCGGCGAGCCGGCGGCGAGCAGAGCGGCGAGCGCGACGCCGGCAAGAAGATGTCTCATCTGCGTATCCTTTCCTGATCGAAGTTCGGGGACCCGCAAGGCGCGGGCCGATGCGTCTGAACACCTGTCAAAGTTAGCGGCCCGGTCGGCAACCCCGCTTTGACGTGGATCAACCGGCGGTGCGGCGGCGCCGACTTTGATTTTCGGATGCCCGGGCGTTGACCTGGATCAATGCCGCCGTCGCCCGGCGTAATAGAAGAGAACAACAGGATTCTGGCCGGGCGAGGCGAGACGTGGCGCGGAAGCTCATCATCATCATGGTCAATACCGACCCGCGCAACGGCGAGGAACTCGGCGCGCCCTTTTTTCAGGCGACGGTCGCCGCGGCGATGGATTACGAGGTCGAGGTGATCTGCACCGCCGCGGCCGGAAAGCTGCTGAAGAAGGGCGTGGCCGAGAAATTGCTGGTGAAGCCCGGCTCGCCCAAGACGGTCTACGACTTCATCAAGGATGCGCATGAGGCGGGCGTGAAATTCTATTGCTGCTCGCCCACCCTCGATCTCCTCGACGCGACCGAAGCCGATCTGATCCCGGAATGCGCCGGCGTCGTCGGCGGCGCCAAGGTGATCGAGGAGGTGATGGAGGACGACGACGCCAGGGTCTTGACCTACTGAGACGAACAGGACGCTTCCATGCCCACGGTACGCGGCTGCACCCTGCCGGACGATTTGCTCTACGACGTCGGGAACAACATCTGGTATCGCGAGAATGGCGACGGGACGGTGACGGTCGGCATGACCGCGGTGGCCGCGGCGATGGCCG
>DAHUYF010000013.1 GCA_027315365.1 Rhodospirillales bacterium
GGCGCCGCCGCCATCGGCGAGGCGCGCGCCGCCGGTCGGCGCCGAGGCCACCGGGCCGCGCGGCGCGGACGCGGGTGCCGCGCCGGGCTCGCCGCGCTCGAGCTGGCGCACGAGATCGGCCGGCGCCGGCAGGTCCGCGACATAGGCGAGGCGCACCAGCACCATCTCCGCCGCCTGCAGCGGCGAGGGCGCACTCTGCACCTCGCCGATGCCCTTGAGCAGCATCTGCCAGGCGCGCGCCAGCACCGGCAGCGACAGCCGCTGCGCCAGCGCCAGGCCGCGCTGGCGCTCGCCCTCGAGCGCGGGATCGTCCTCGCCGGCGCCGGGCACCAGCTTCAGCCGGGTCAGCAGATGCGCGAGTTCCAGCAGATCCTGCAGCACCATCAGCGGATCGGCGCCGCCCTCGTAGAGCGCCGTCATGCGCTTCAGCGCCGCGCCGGCGTCGCCGCGCAGCACGGTCTCGAAGAGGTCGAACACCAGGCCGCGATCGGCGATCCCCAGCATGTCGCGCACCACGCCCTCGGCGACGCCGTCGCCGCCCAGCGCGATCGCCTGGTCGAGCAGCGACAGCCCGTCGCGCACCGAGCCGTCGGCGGCGCGGGCGATGAGCGCGATCGCCGCGGGCTCGGCGGCGACGGCCTCGGCCGCGGCGATGCGGCGGTAATGCTCGCTCAGCAGCTCGACCGGCACGCGGCGCAGCGAGAAGCGCTGGCAGCGCGACAGCACGGTGATCGGCACCTTGTGGATCTCGGTGGTGGCGAAGATGAAGATGACGTCGGCCGGCGGCTCCTCCAGCGTCTTCAACAGGGCGTTGAACGCGTTCTTGGAGAGCATGTGGACTTCGTCGATGATGTAGATCTTGTAGCGCGCCGAGACCGGCCGGTAGCGCACGCCGTCGGTGAGCTCGCGGATGTCGTCGACGCCGGTGCGCGAGGCGGCGTCCATCTCCATCACGTCGACGTTGCGGTCCTCGGCGATGGTGCGGCAGGGATCGCAGACGCCGCAGGGCGACACCGTCGGTCCGCCGCTGCCGTCGGCGCCGATGCAGTTGAGCGCGCGCGCCAGGATGCGCGCGGTGGTCGTCTTGCCGACGCCGCGTACCCCGGTGAGGATGAAGGCATGCGCGATGCGGCCGGTAGCGATGGCGTTGGTCAGCGTCCGCACCATCGCCTCCTGGCCGATCAGCTCGGCGAAGGTGGCGGGCCGGTATTTGCGCGCGAGCACGCGGTAATGGCCCGCGGGCTCACTCATGGCGCGTCATGGGCATCGGAGGACGGGGCACGGGCGGCGCTGATCATGGATGCGGTGGGAGACTGGACGACGACCCAGCTCGAAACTCGTTACGGCTGCTTCCTTCCGGACCTGACCGGGTTGGCGAGGGACCTGCCCGCCGCCAGCCTCCCGGAGCCATTATATCAGGTCCGCGCCATGCCGGGGCAAGCACCATCCGACGGCGCCGTCCGCCGACGCTTGCCGGAGGCCGGCGGCTTGTGCCAGTCTCGCGGCCGCCATGAAGGACGCCAATTTCTACGCCGCCGGCGGCATCGACCGCGCCGGCTGGCGGCGCAAGGACCCGGACTGGGTCGAGGCACGGCTCGGCGATCCCGCAAGCCGCTTCGTGCCGGTCTGGCGCAGCCAGAACCTGGTGCTGAGCGGCGAGGAGGGCCGGCCGCTGCCGGCGCTCCTCGCCCGCCACGAGATCGAAGCCGACGGCGAGTGCGTGCTGCTCGGGCTCGTCGGGGATTGCGCCTATTTCGCCCTCGACCTCTCCGCCCACGCGACGCCGCTCGCCCTGCTGCGCGCCGCCGGCCCGGTCGAGTTCACCGATCTCAGGCGGGTCGGGCCGCTGCTCGCGCATCGCGACGGCGCGCTGCTTGCCTATGCGCGCGGCATCGCCTGGTGGCACGGCCGGCACCGCTTCTGCGGCGTCTGCGGCAGTCCGACGCGCAGCGAGGAAGGCGGCCACGTCCGGCGCTGCACCGACCCGTCCTGCAACCTGCAGCATTTCCCGCGCACCGATCCCGCGGTGATCATGCTGGTCCATGACGGCGAGCGCTGCCTGCTCGGCCGCCAGCGCGTCTGGCCCGCCGGCATGCACTCGACCTTGGCGGGCTTCGTCGAGCCCGGCGAGAGCCTGGAAGAGGCGGTGGCGCGCGAAGTGCAGGAAGAGACCGCGATCCTCGTCGACGAGGTGCGCTATCACTCGTCGCAGCCCTGGCCGTTTCCCGCCTCGATCATGCTGGGCTTCCACGCCCGCGCACGCTCGACCGAGCTCCGCGTCGACCACAGCGAGTTGCAGGATGCGCGCTGGTTCGAGCGCGACTACCTGCTGTCGCATCGCGACGATGACGGCTTCCGCCTGCCGCGGGGGGATTCGATCGCGCGAAGGCTGATCGAGGAGTGGTTACGGCGCTAGCGCAATGCGCAGCATTGTCGCTGGCGGCGTCAGCGCTTGCGTAAGCAAGCGCGAGAGCCGCACGGCGCGGACTAGCCGCTACCCCGCACGGTGCGGGCTTCCGCGGTTTGCCGCGCAAACCGCTGGCGCCCGCCGCCGACGAGCGCTGCGCGCTCGCGGCTATTTCCAGAACTCTTCCGCGGCGATGGCGAAGTTGAGGTTTTGCGCCACGCGATAGGTGAGGGTGGTGATGCCGATGAGGTTGCCGCGCTCGTCGAAGAGGCCGCCGCCCGACGAGCCGGGCGAGATCGCCGCCGAGGTCTGCACCATGGCGCGGCCGCTGCGCGAGCGGATGGCGGAGACCAGGCCCTCGCTCAGCGTGCGCTCGAAGGAGAGCGGCGCGCCCACCGCGAAGGCGCGCTCGCCCACCGCCAGGCTGTCGATGGCGCGCACGCCGGCGATCGGCGCCAGCCGGACGCTCTCGGCCTTGATGACGCAGCGGTCGCTGGCCTCGTCGGCGGCGACCAGGCTGGCGTTGTCGCGAACCCCCTCCTGCACCAGCTTGATGATGGCGCGGCCCTTGACCACGTGGCAGTTGGTCAGCAGCAGATGCTCCGAGACGGCGACCGCCGAGCCCAGCGCGACATTGTGCACGCGAAGTTCCGCGCGGGACGGCGTCGCCACCACCACCCAGACCGCCGGCGCCACCTTCTTGAACACCTCGGCCGGGCTCAGCGGCGTCGCCGCGATGCGGTCCGGCCGCCGCGGCAGGAAGTCGGCGGGCTTGGGCAGCGTCGCCACCGCCACCGGCGCGGCGGTCGCGGTCTCGGGCGGGCTGTCGGCGAAGAGCTTGGCGTAGTCGGGGGTCAAGGCGTCGTCGGGCGCCGCATTCGACGCCGCGGCCGGCGCCTCGATCGCCTGCTTCAGGCAGTCATTGTAGGGACCGATGCCGGTGCGCCGGAGATAGAGGCAGCGGCGCTCGATCGCGCGCAGGCGCAGCGGCGGCACCGCTGCGAGGTCGGGCGTGGGATGGTCCTTCAGCGCCGCCATCTGGCGCGCGACGCAGACCTGGAAGCTGCCATTCCCCTGCGACACCATCGGCGCGCAGGCGGTGTTGATCGTCGCGTTCTCCTCGGTGGAGAGCTGCGCGCGGTCGGGCGCCAGCGCCCAGGCGGCATGCGACACGACCACAAGACCGACGATTACCAATATTTTATCCATCGCCCTGCTCCCGCGAAGGACCGCGGCGGCCACTGTCGCAGCCGATCCGTTGCCGGGGAGTTAAGCCGGTGATTAGCGGCTAATCCGGCGCAGCGCCGGGCGGCGGCGGCTTCCGGCCGGGGTCGCCAACGGCGCCGACCGCCGCTCGCCCCGACGGAACAGCCGGCGCGGCACCGCCTTTTCCGGAACCGTGCCGCAAGCGGCCCCGTTCGCCTTGGTGCCGCCAATCGAGACGCCGTTCCCGGTCGCGGCCGTCAGGTATTCGCGGAGAGGCTGCCAGCGTGATCTGGATCGTTCAGGTAGCCCTGCGCCGACCCTATACCTTCATCGTGTTCGCGATCCTCATCGCGATTTTCGGCGGGCGCGCGGCGATTTCCACGCCGGTCGACATCTTTCCCTCGATCGACATCCCGGTCGTCAGCGTGGTCTGGACCTACAGCGGCATGCTGCCGAGCGACATGTCGGGCCGCATCGTCTATTTCTTCGAGCGCACCCTGACGCAGCAGGTCAGCAACATCCGCCGCATCGAGTCGCAATCGCTGACCGGGTATGGCGTCGTCGACCTCTACTTCACCCCCAACGTCGATCTGCCGGCGGCGCTGGCGCAGGTGACGGCCGCGGCGCAGACCGTGCTCAAGCTGCTGCCGCCGGGCATCACCCCGCCCTACGTTCTCAGCTATCGCGCCTCGAGCGTCCCCATCCTCCAGGTCGAGCTGACCAGCAAGGAGCAGGTGCCGGGCAAGCGCCTGTCGCAGATGGAGCTCTACGACCTCGGCGAGAACTTCATCCGGCCGCAGCTGGCGGGCGTGCAGGGCGCCGCCGTGCCGACGCCCTTCGGCGGCAAGGTCAAACAGATCCAGATCGACCTCGATCAGCATGCGATGCAGGCGCATGGCGTGTCGGCCGATGACGTGGTGCAGGCCATCGAGGCGCAGAACCTCATCATCCCCGCCGGCACGGAGAAGATGGGAAAGTACGAATGGGACGTCTCGCTCAACGCCAGCCCCGTACGCGTCGAGCAGATCAACGATCTGCCGGTAAAGGTGATCAACGGCACGGTCATCTACGTCCGCGACGTCGCCTATGTCCACCAGGGCTATCCGCCGCAGACCAATCTCATCCGGGTCAACGGACAGCATGCGGTGCTGCTCGAGATCCTGAAGATCGGCGGCGCCTCGACCCTCACCATCGTCGACGATACCAAGAAGCTGCTCACGCGGGTCAAGAAGGGCATGCCGCCCAACCTCAGCTACGACGTCGTCGGCGACCAGTCGACCTTCGTCAAGGCGGCGGTCACCGACGTGCTGCGCGAGATGCTGATCGCCGCGGCGCTGGTGGGCGTGCTGATCCTGCTCTTCCTCGGCAGTTGGCGGTCCACGGTGATCATCGTGCTCGAGATCCCGCTGGCCATCCTGTTCTCGGTCATCGCGCTGTCGACCACCGGCCAGAGCTTCAACACCATGACCTTGGGCGGGCTCGCGCTCGCCGTCGGCATTCTGGTCGATGACGGAACCGTCACCATCGAGAACATCAATTACCACCTCGATCAGGGCAAGGAGATCAGCAAGGCGATCCTCGACGGCGCGCAGCAGATCGTGCTGCCGGCCTTCGTGACGCTGACCTGCATCAGCATCGTGTTCCTGCCGATGTTCCAGCTCGGCGGCGTCGCGGGCTATCTCTTCCGCCCGATGGCCGAGGCGGTGATCTTCGCGCTGGTCGGTTCCTTCACGCTGTCGCGCACGCTGGTGCCGACGCTCGCCAACTACCTGCTGGCGTCGCAGGCCCATCCCAAGGAGGACGGCGCCGCCGGTGACGGGGACGAGGGCGGGGAGCACGAGGGCGAGCGCGACAAGGCTAGCGCCGCCTCGCCGGCGGCGGCCGAACCCGCGGCGGCCTCGTCGCGGGGCGGCCGCTGGCGACGGGTGCTGCGGCCGCTGGCCGGCCCATGGCAGCGTCTGACCGGGCTGCTGGGGCGATTCCAGGAGGCCTTCGAGCGTCGCTTCCTGAAGATCCGCGATCGCTACCGCGCCTTGCTGTCGCTGACGCTCGACCACCCGATACCCTTCGTCGTCGGCTTCCTTGCCTGTGTCGTCGCGTCTCTGGGACTGACGCCGTTCCTCGGCGAGAATTTCTTTCCGAGCGTCGAATCCGACACGCTGATGCTGCATGTCCGGGCGCAGACCGGCACGCGCATCGAGGAAACGGCGCGGCTCTGCGGTCTCATCGAACGTTACATCCGCCAGAAGCTGCCGCCGGACCAGATCAAGAGCTTCACCGACAACATCGACCTGCCGACCAGCGGCATCACCATGGCCTACAACAACACCGGCACGACCGGGCCCCAGGATGCCGACATCCTGCTGACGCTCAAAGGCGACCACCCCTCGACCGGCGACCTGACGCGGGAATTGCGCAGCGAGCTGCCGCGCCGGTTCCCCGGCACGATCTTCTACTTTCCGCCGGCCGACATCACGACGCAGATCCTGAATTTCGGCGTGCCCGCGCCGATCGACGTGAAGATCGTCGGCGAGAACCTGCCCGGCGGGCACGCCTACGCTGCGGAGATCCTGAAGCGCATCCGCCTGGTCGCCGGCGTGGTCGATGCGCGCATCCAGCAGCGCGTCGACTATCCCGAGGTCAACGTCAAGGTCGACCGCTCGCTCGCCGGCCTGACCGGTCCCACCCAGAGCAACGTCGCGAACAGCCTGCTGACCACGCTCAGCGGCAGCATCCAGGTGAAGCCGAATTTCTGGCTCGACACCAAGACGGGGGTTTCCTACCCGCTGGTCGCGCAGACGCCGCAATACGGCATCGACACCATGTCGGACCTGGTGAACGTTCCGATCAGCTCCGGCGGCGGCAAGGCACCGCTGCAATATCTGGGCGGCCTCGGCTCGTTCAGCGAAGGCGCGGCGCCCGCCGTCCTCACCCATCATGACGTCCAGCCGGCGTTCGACGTCTACGCGGCGGTGCAGGATCGCGATCTCGGCGGCGTGGTCGGCGACATCCGGCAAATCCTGCACGACACCAGCAAGGACGTGCCGCAGGGTTCGCGCGTGCTGGTGCGCGGCCAGGTGCAGACCATGACCGAGGCCTATAGCCAGCTCTATCTCGGGCTGGCCGGCGCGATCGTGCTGATCTATCTGGTGATCGTCGTCAATTTCCAGTCCTGGATCGACCCGTTCATCATCGTCACGGCGCTGCCCGGCGCGCTCGCCGGGATCATCTGGATGCTGTTCCTCTCCGGGACATATCTCTCGGTGCCGGCCCTGACCGGCGCCATCATGTGCATGGGCATCGGGACGGCGAACAGCATCCTGGTCGTGAGCTTCGCCCGCGAGGGCCTTGCGAGCGGCGCGAGCGCGAAAGCGGCGGCGCTCGACTCCGGCTTCACCCGCTTCCGTCCGGTGCTGATGACCGCGCTGGCGATGGTCATAGGCATGATCCCGATGGCGACGAGCAGCGGCCAGAACGCGCCGCTCGGACGCGCGGTGATCGGCGGCCTGCTGATCGCGACGATAGCGACGCTGTTCTTCGTGCCGACGGTGTTCGGCTGGATTCATGGCCGGCATCAGGCGCCGCCGACCGGCGGATCGCCGCCGCCCAAGCCCAAATCGGACGCGTAGGACCGGAGAGCCGCAGGCAAGATGCCCCTCGACGCACCACAGCGCAAAACCACCGAACCCGGGCGGCCGCAGCGCGAGCGCCAGCCGGAGGACCCGCCGCCGCCGAACATGCGCACGCTGCGCCGCGTCGGGATCGCCGCGCTGATCGTCGCCCTCCTGCTCGCCGGGATCGGCATCTTCTGGCGCCACGAGCACCGCCAGAACGTACAGCAATGGACCAAGGCCCAATCGATTCCGACCGTGGCGGTGGTCAAGCCGAGCCACGGCCCGCCGACCTTCGAGCTGATTCTGCCGGGCGACGTCCAGGCCTGGTACGAGGCGCCGATCTACGCGCGGGTCAACGGCTATATCAAGGACTGGTATTTCGACTACGGCGCCAAGGTGAAGAAAGGCACGCTGCTCGCCGACATCATCGCCCCTGACCTCGACGCCCAATATGCCGGCGCCCAGGCGCGTCTCCGGGCGGCCGACGCGGACGTGCTGGTGAAGCAGGCCGAATATGAATACGCGAAGACGACCTATGAGCGCTGGAAGAATTCGCCGGTCGGCGTCGTCTCCGACCAGGAGCGCGAGGACAAGCGCGGCAGCTATGGCAGCGCGCTGGCGAGCCTCGGCGCCGCCAAGGCGATGGTCAGCGCCGACCAGGGCGATGTCGACCGCCTGGGCGCGCTCGAAGCCTACAAGCGCGTCACCGCGCCCTTCGACGGCTACGTGACCGCGCGCGAGACCGATATCGGCGCGCTGATCAACGCCGGAAGCGGCATCGGCGGCGGCAGCGGGCCGGAATTGTTCCGCGTCGCCGACGTCCACGAGATGCGGGTCTACGTGCTGGTGCCGCAGGCGATGTCGGAGAGCATCCATCCCGGAATGAGCGCGCAGCTGAAGCTGCCGCAGTTCAACGACCGCTCCTTTCCCGCGACCGTCGCCACCACGGCGCGCGAGGTCGCGCTCTCCTCGCGCACCCTGCTCGTCGAACTCCACGCGCCCAATCCAGACGGTGCACTGCAGCCCGGCAGCTATGCCGAGGTCCATTTCAAGGAGGCCGCCCCGTCCGACATGGTGATCGTCCCGACCAGCGCGCTGCTGTTCCGCGAAAACGGGCTCGAAGCGGCCGTGGTCGGGCCGGGAGACAAGGTCCAGCTCAAGCATGTGACGGCGGGGCGCAATCTCGGCACCGAGATCGAGATCCTGAAGGGGCTGGCGGCGTCGGACGAGGTCATCTACACGCCGCCCGACTCGATCGCGGATGGCGATGCCGTCCGCGTCCAAGGCCCGACCAAGGCCGGCGCGGAACTCGGCCAGGGCGCGCAGCAGCCGGCCGCCAAGGCCGGCCCGCCGGCGCATTGAAGGCGGGAGCCAGCGCCCGCTCCGCCCGATGCATAGTCGGCCGCTGCTCTAATCCGCCTCGCTCTGGGTCGCGTCGCGGCGGAAGGGGTGGCCGGGATAGACCCCGAGGATATGCACCTCGTGCGAAAAGAAGCGCAGCTCCTCGAGCGCCAGGCTCAGCGGCCGCTCCGCAGGATGCGCCTCGACATCGGCGTAGAACTGGGTGGCGGTGAAGCGGCCGCCCATCATGTAGCTCTCGAGCTTGGTCATGTTGATGCCGTTGGTGGCGAAGCCGCCCATCGCCTTGTAGAGCGCCGCCGGCACGTTGCGCACGCGGAACACGAAGGTGGTCACGACGAGGCCGGTGCCCGGCTTCGGCCGCTTGGGCTCGCGCGCCATCACCAGGAAGCGCGTGGTGTTGTGCTCGGCATCCTCGATGTTCTGCTTGAGCGAGACGAGGCCGTAGGTCTTGCCGGCCAGCGCCGAGGCGATCGCCGCCTCGCCGGGATCGCCGCGCTCGGCCACCTCGGCGGCGGCGCCGGCGGTGTCGGCGGCGACGATCGGCTTGAGCCCGAGCTTGCGGATCAGGGTGCGGCACTGCGACAGCGCGTGCACGTGGCTGCGCACCGTCTTGAGGCTTTTCAGCGTCGCCCCCTTGGGCGCCAGCAGGTGATGGTTCACCCGCTGGAAGTGCTCGCCGATGATGTGCAGGCCCGATTGCGGCATGAGATGGTGGATGTCGGCGACGCGGCCGGCGACCGAGTTCTCGATCGGCAGCATGGCGAGCCCGGCGCGGCCGCGCCGCACCGCGGCGATCGCGTCCTCGAAGGCGGCGCAGGGCAAGGTTGCGCGCTTCGGAAACACCTCGCGGCAGGCGAGATCGGAATAGGCGCCGGGCGCACCCTGAAAGGCGATCAGCGAGTCCGGATTTTTCGGGGCGGTCATGGGCTCTGCGGCGGGAGGCCGGCGGGCGCGAGCAGCGCGCGGGCGCGGGCGAGGTCGGCGGGAGTATCGACACCGAACGGAAGCGTGTCAACGAGCGCCAGGTCGATGCGCATCCCGGCCTGCAGCGCGCGCAGCTGCTCCAGGCTCTCGCGCCGCTCCAGCACGGCGGGCGGCAGGGCGATGAAGGCGTCGAGCGCGGCGCGGCGATAGGCGTAGATGCCGATGTGGTGGTAATGCTCGCCCGCGCCCCAGGGTACCGGCAGGCGGCTGAAATAGAGCGCGCGGGCGATGCGCTGGCCGGCGGCGAAGCCGGCCGCCGCCTTCACCACATTGGGATTGTCGCGCTCGGCCGGATCGCGGATGGGGATGACGGTGCTGGCAATGTCGACCGCGGGATCGGCGAGCGGCGCCAGCACGGCATGCAGCAGCGCCGGATCGACCATCGGCAGGTCGCCCTGCAGGTTGACCACCACGTCGTGCCGGCGCTGCGGATCGGCGAGCGCCAGCGCCTCGTGGATGCGGTCGGAGCCCGAGGGGTGGTCGGGCCGGGTCAGCACCGCCCGTCCGCCGGCCCGCTCGACCGCCGCCTTGATCTCGGCCTCGGCGCAGGCGACCAGCACCGGGCCGATCGCCGCCGCCTCGGCGCGACGCAGCACATGGACGATCATCGGCAGGCCGTGGATGTCGGCCAGCGGCTTGCCCGGCAGGCGGGTGGAGGCCATCCGCGCCGGGATCACCACGATCGGTCGGAAGCTCGGCGGTCGGAAGCTCGGCAGGATGTCGGCGGTCACGGGCTCCTCTTTCCGCCCGGCGCGGATCCCGCTTGCGGCGTTATGCCGCATGAAAACCGGGCCGGCGGGCGCGTCGGGCGCGCTATTGTCCCGCCGCTTCAATCACATTTCGTTTGAGTTGTCAGCGAAAATTGGGTTTTCTCCGCGGCCAGAGCCGCTTGCCCGAGGGTGGGGAATGTCGTCCTTCGAGTGGAACAAGATCATTGGCGCCGTGCTCGCCTCGATGCTTCTGGCGATGGTGTCCGGCATCGTCGCCGGCAACCTGGTGAGGCCGAGCATACCGGCGAAGCCGGTCTATGTCGTGGCCGGCGCCGAGAAGCCGGCCGCCGGCAAGGAAGCCGCCGCCGCCCCGGCGGGGCCCGAGTCGCTGGCACCGCTGCTCGCCAAGGCGGATCCCGCCGCCGGCAAGGAGCAGGCCAAGAAATGCACGGTCTGCCATACCTTCGACAAGGGCGGCGCCAACCGCATCGGCCCGAACCTGTGGAACGTGATCGGCGAGCCCATCGCCGAGGGCCGCAACGGCTATGAATTCTCGTCGGCGCTCAGCGCGCATAAGGGCCAGAAATGGACCGTGGACGACCTGAACCAGTGGCTCTTCAACCCGCAGAGCTTCGCCAAGGGCACCAAGATGACCTTCGCCGGCCTGCCCAAGGCCAAGGACCGGGCCGACGTCGTCGCTTACCTCAATACGCTGAGCGACAGCCCGCAGCAGCTCGGCAAGTAGCCCCGCGGCCGGCGGCATGACGCAGCCGGTCGCCGCCGCCGAGATCGACCTGGCCGAGGCGCTGGCGGATGCGGCGCGCGCCGTCATCCGGGGATATTTCCGCCGCACCATCGCGGTCGACGACAAGAGCGACCTGTCGCCGGTCACCGTCGCCGACCGCGAAGCCGAGGCGGCGATGCGGGCGCTGATCGAGCGGCGCTTTCCCGCGCATGGCATCATCGGCGAGGAGCATGGCAGCACGCGCGCCGACGCCGAATCGGTCTGGGTGCTGGACCCGATCGACGGCACCAAATCCTTCATCTGCGGCATCCCGCTCTTCGGCACGCTGATCGCACTCACCCGGCGCGGCCGGCCGGTGCTGGGGATCATCGACCAGCCGATCCTGGGCGAGCGCTGGCTCGGCGCGGCCGGCCGCCCGACCACGCTCAATGGCGCGCCGGCGCGCACCCGGCCCTGCCCGGCGCTCGACCGGGCCACGTTGTTCTCCACCGCCCCGGAGCTCATGTTCGAGGGCAGGGACGCGGCCGGCTTCGCCGCGCTGCGCCGCGCGGTGAAGCTCACCCGCGCCGGCGCCGATTGCTACGCCTATGCGCAGCTCGCCAGCGGCTTCATCGATCTCGTCGTCGAGAGCCAGCTCAAGCCCTATGACTATTGCGCGCTGGCGCCGGTGATCGCCGGCGCCGGCGGCGTCATCACCGACTGGCAGGGGCGCGCGCTCGACCTCGCCTCCGACGGGCGCGTCGTCGCCGGCGGCGATCCCGGCCTCGCCGCGGCGGCGCGGGCGATCCTGGCCGGCGGTTGAACCGGGCGCCTGCCAGATCGTGCTGAAGCGGCGGCGGGTTTCCTCTAAAGTGCGGGCGATGAGAAAACGAGGAAACGCCGCCATGCGCGTCCTGTTCGCCGCCGGCCTGCTCGCCGCGCTCGCCCTCGGCGCCCGCCCCGCCGCCGCCGCGGAGGCGGTCACCACGAGCCATGGCCTGTCGCTCTTCGGCGACCTCAAATACGGCCCGGACTTCACGCATTTCGACTACGTCAACCCGGACGCACCCAAGGGCGGCAGCGTGCGCTACGCCGCGGTCGGCACCTTCGACACGCTCAACCCCTATCAGCTCAAGGGCAACAAGGCGGCGGGGCTCGCGCTGCTCTTCGACACGCTGATGGCCTCCTCCTATGACGAGCCGAGCTCGGAATACGGCCTCGTCGCCGGCAAGGTCGAGCTGCCGGCGGATCGCCGCTGGGTGCAATACGATCTGCGCCCGGAGGCGCGCTTCCAGGACGGCAGCCCGATCACGCCCGAGGACGTGATCTGGACCTTCGACACGCTCAGGACCAAGGGCGACCCGCACTACCGGCTCTATTACGCCGACGTGCTCAAGGCCGAGAAGGTCGGCGAGCGCGGCGTCAAATTCACCTTCCGCAACGGCGACAACCGCGAGCTGTCGGACATCGTCGGCCAGCTTCCGGTGCTGCCGCGCAAATACTGGGAGGGGCGCGATTTCGAGAAGACGACGCTCGAGGCGCCGCTCGGCAGCGGCCCCTACAGGATCGAGTCGCTCGATGCCGGGCGCTACATCGTCTATCGCCGCGTCGCCGACTACTGGGCCAAGGACCTGCCGGTGAACCGCGGGCGCTACAATTTCGACGCGATCCGCTACGACTTCTATCGCGACCGGCAGATCGCGCTGGAGGCCTTCAAGGCCGGCGCCTATGACATTCGCGAGGAGTTCACCGCCAAGAACTGGGCGATCGGCTACGATAGCCCGGCGCTGCGCGACGGCCTGTTCAAGAAGGAGGAAATCCCCAACCGCATGCCGCAGGGCATGCAGGGTCTGGTCTACAATCTGCGCCGGCCGCTCTTCGCCGACCGGCGGGTGCGCGCGGCGCTCGACTATCTCTTCGATTTCCAGTGGACCGACAAGAACCTGTTCTACGGCGCCTACAAGCGCACCAAGAGCTATTTCCCCAACACCGATCTCGCCGCGACCGGCCTGCCGACGCCCGAGGAGCTGCGGATCCTCGACAAATACCGGGGCGAGATCCCCGATGCGGTGTTCACCGAGGCCTACGAGCCGCCCACGACCGACGCCTCCGGCAACATCCGCGACAACATGCGCCAGGCGCTGCGGCTGCTGCGGGAGGCCGGCTGGTCGGTGAAGAACGAGCGGCTGGTCAACGACCGGACCGGCGAGCCCTTCACCTTCGAGTTCCTCTACGACGAAGCCGATTTCGAGCGCATTTTCCTGCCGTTCAAGCAGAACCTGGCGCGCATCGGCGTCGCCATGAACCTGCGCAGCGTCGATCCCGCGCAGTACCAGAACCGCATGAACAAGTTCGACTACGACATGACCATGGTGCGCTTTCCGGCGACGCTGTCGCCGGGCAACGAGCAGCGCGATCTCTTCGGCTCGGTCGCGGCCGACGAGGAAGGCAGCGACAACATCATGGGCGTGAAGAGCAAGGCGGTCGACGCGCTCATCGATCTCATCGTCAGCGCGCCGAGCCGGCCCGAGCTTCTCGTCCGCACGCATGCCTATGACCGCGTGCTGCTGCAGGGCCATTACCTCATCACCGGCTGGTATCAATCCGCCTTCCGCGTGGCCTATTGGGACAAGTTCGGCCGGCCGAAGGAGAACCCGCCCTACGCGCTCGCCACCGACAGCTGGTGGATCGAGCCCGGGCGCGCGCAGGCGGTCGAGGCGCGCAAGGCGCAGGAGCCCAAGAAGCAATGAGCGCGTAGCGGCGATGCTCGCCTATGCCGTCCGCCGCATCCTGCTGATGATCCCGACCCTGTTCGCGATCATCCTGGTCAATTTCGTCATCGTGCAGGCCGCACCCGGCGGCCCGGTCGACCAGCTCATCGCACAGCTCAAGGGCGCCGACACCGGCGCGCTCGGACGGATGAGCGGCGGCGGCGCCGAGGTCTCGACCGCCTCGACCCCCGACCAGTCGCGCGGCGCACGCGGCCTCGATCCCGAATTCATCAAGCAGCTGAACAAGCTCTACGGCTTCGACAAGCCGCCGGCCGAGCGTTTCTGGACGATGGTGCGCAACTACCTCGCCTTCGATTTCGGCACCAGCTTCTATCGCGACCGGCCGGTGATCAGGCTGATCGCCGACAAGCTGCCGGTGTCGATCTCGCTCGGTCTCTGGGCGACGCTGATCAGCTATCTCGTCTCGATCCCGCTCGGCATCCGCAAGGCGGTGCGCAACGGCACCCGCTTCGACACCGCGACCAGCGCCGCCATCATCATCGGCTACGCCATTCCCGGCTATATCTTCGCCGTGCTGCTCATCGTGCTCTTCGCCGGCGGCAGCTATCTCCACTGGTTCCCGCTCCGCGGCATCGTCTCCGACGACTGGTCGAGCTTCCCCTGGCCGCGCCGCATCGCCGATTATTTCTGGCATGTCGCGCTGCCCGTCGTCTCTCTGCTGGTCGGCAGCTTCGCCAGCCTGACCATGCTGACCAAGAATTCCTTCCTCGACGAGATCAACAAGCAGTATGTCGTCACGGCCCGGGCCAAGGGACTGAGCGCGCGGCGCGTCCTCTACGGCCACGTCTTCCGCAATGCGATGCTGCTGGTGATCGCCGGCTTCCCGGCCGCCTTCATCGGCATCCTGTTCACCGGCGCGCTGCTCGTCGAAGTCATCTTCTCGCTCGACGGCCTCGGTTATCTCGGCTTCCAGGCGGCAATCGGACGCGATTATCCGGTAATGTTCGGGACGCTCTACATCTATACGCTGATCGGCCTGGCGACGACCTTGATCCGCGATCTGACCGATACGCTGGTCGATCCGCGCATCGATTTCGCGACGCGATGAGCCCGGGCCTGCCGGGTGCCGCCGCGGCGCCCGCACCGGGACGGCGGCGCGGCCTCGCCGTGGCGCCGCTGACGCGGCGGCGCCTCGCCGAGTTCCGTGCCAACCGCCGCGGCTTCTGGTCGCTGTGGGTGTTCCTGTCTCTTTTCGTCCTGAGCCTCTTCGCCGAGTTCATCGCCAATGACCGGCCGATCCTCGTCGTTTATGATGGGCGGCTCTACCTGCCGATCCTCGCCGACTATCCGGAGACTGCCTTCGGCGGCGAATTTCCGACCGCGGCCGATTACCGCGATCCCTATGT
>DAHUYF010000035.1 GCA_027315365.1 Rhodospirillales bacterium
AGGAATAACCGAAGCCGGCCGGGCGCTCGTCGGTGGCCATCTTCATCGTGATCCCGGACCAGGCCTGCAGGGTGGCGCCGTAGGTGACGTAATTGGCCAACGGCCCGCTATGCCCCATCCCGGACATCGACAGGCAGATGATGTCGGGCTTGACCTGGACCAGGCTTTGGTAATCCATCCCCCATTGGCGCATCACCCGGGCCGAGAAATTATCGACCACGATATCGCCCACTGCGACCAGCCGCTTGGCCAGCGCGATGCCCTCGGGGCGGTTCATGTTGATCGCGATCGAACGCTTGTTGCGGTTGAGCTCCGCCCAGGTACCCACCCGGCGCTGCATCACCGCCTTGCGCTCGACCTTGATCACCTCGGCGCCGTGATCGCCGAGCATCTGCGTGCAATAGGGCCCGCCCAGCACGCGGCTCAGATCGATCACCTTGAGACCGGCGAGCGCGCCGGGAGAGCTGCTGTCGATCATGTGCGATTATTCCTGTTGCGATGGAGCAAGTCCTTCTCCGCGATCGAGGGCGGAAAAGGATTTAGGATGAGGCGCGTGCCACGGCGACCGGTATCCCGAACACCCGCTCGGTGAATTTGGGATAGATCGCGGCGAGCTGCGGCGCGACACGCTCGCGCAGCAGCGCCAGGCGGTCGGGCGGCGGCGCCGGGGTCGGCGGCACGCTCTCGGGCAGGTCGAAGACGAAGCCGGTATTGTCCAGCACCTCCTCGACGCTGTGGCCGGGATGGACGCTTTCCAAGCGGAAGCGGGCGCGCGCCTTGTCGAAGGCGAAATGGCAGAGCGGCGTCACCAGCGCCACCGGCCCACCGCGGCGGAACACATTGGGCGGGCTGGTGCCGGGCGCGCTGATGAAGTCGACGCGCTCGACCAGCGTACGGCGCGAATGCTCGAGCCGGAAGAGGATGATGCGCGGCACCATGAAATAGAGATAGGCCGAGCCGTAGGCGCCGGGGAAGCGCGCGCGGGGATGGGCGTAATCGCCGATCACGTTGAGATTGATGTTGCCGCTGCCGTCGATCTGGGCGCCGGAGAAGAAGAACACGTCGATGCGGCCCTGGCCGGCGCTGTCGAACAGCTCGCGCCCGCCATCGGTCCAGAGATTGTGCTCCGGGCTCTGTTGCAGCGAGACGTTGGGCGCCTCGGGCGAGAGATGCTGCGCCAGGAAGGCGGCGGCGGCGGGGATCGGCGAGTTGGCGCCGACCGCGACCTGCTTCGCCCCCGCGAGAAGGCGGAGCACGACATCGATCAGCACCTCTTCCGGTTTGACGTCGGCGGTGCCCATCTCAGGCGGCGCGCCGGCGATAGACGTGCTGGTCGAGATAGCGGCGGAAGCCTTCCTCGGTGGCGGCGAGCGCGATGTAGTCGAGCAGGTGCTGCGTGTCCTCGGCGTAGAGATCGCCCATCTTGAGCGGCCAGGCGCCGCGCGGCGCCAGCGCCAGCGCCTCGATGTAGAAGGCGGGGATGGTCGCCGCCGCCATCACCTCGTCGGCCAGCAGGTCGCCGTCATGCAGTGCCTCGACGGTGACGACGCTCCGGGCGGCGGCATGCGCCAGGGTGAAGAGGTCGCGGCGGCGTCCGACCCAGACATTGCCGTTGCGGTCGGCGAGCGGCGCATGGAAGAGGGCGACGTCCGGCCGGATCGCCGGCAGCAGCACGATGGGATCGTTCTCGCCGAAGGGATTGTCGATCACCTTCCAGTCGGGGCGCTGCTTCAGCAGGTCCGAACCGATGATGCCGCGCAGCGTGCCGAAGGGATTGCCCATCTCGGCCGCGCGCAGCGCCGAATGGATGGCGGGGCAGGTCGCGTCCTTGAGTGCCACCGTGCCGGCGAGCACCGCGGCGGTGAAGCGCGGCGCGCTGCCGAGCTCGCCGAAGCCCACGGCGGAGGTCTCGAGCGTGGCGACGCAGCCGGCGCCGATCAGCAGCTCCGCCTGCAGCGAGGAGGCCGGCAAGGTCACGAGATGCAGCCGCCTCACCCCGCGCCGGATCAGCGCCCGCGTCGCCTCCATCGCGACGCCGGCATAATCCGCCGGCACGGCCAGCGTGGCGCCGTCGGCGACCGCCGATATCGCCGTCTCCAGCTCGC
>DAHUYF010000067.1 GCA_027315365.1 Rhodospirillales bacterium
CGGCCAGGAATTCTCCTACGACATGGCCGAGCTCGGCGCCTATTACCGCGGCTACGAGGCGCTGATGGCGCATTGGCGCGCGGTGCTGCCGCCCGAACGCTTCATCGAGGTCGACTACGAAGGCGTGGTCGAGGATCTCGACGGCGAGGCGCGCCGGCTGATCCGATTCTGCGGCCTCGACTGGAACGCCGCCTGCCTGCGCTTCCACGAAAGCGCGCGGCCGGTGCGCAGCGCCAGCATGAATCAGGTGCGCCGGCCGCTCTACCGCAGCAGCGTGGGCCGCTGGACGACCTTCCGCGACGAACTCGGGCCGCTGCTGGCGGCGCTGGGCAGGGCTTAACCCGGCCGCCCGAGCGTCGCCATGAGCTCGGTCCATTCGCGCTTGCTCAGGCCGCTCTCCTCCTGCGTCACCGGCTCGCCGGCGATCAGCCGCCGCGTCACCGCGAGACCGCGCTCGGAGAGGTGGGCGCCGCCGAGCCGGTACTGGCGGAACGCCTCGGCGGTGATCGGCACCCATCTGTCGACCGTGCCGATCATCGCCTCGGCATAGGCGCGGATCTCGTACTGGGCATGGGCGTCGGCGCGCAGGCTGAGGAAGTTGAGGAGATTGTGCAGATCGGTCTTCCAGTACCACTGCGTATAGAAATTGAGCGACAAATTCATCCGCGCGAGCTCGCGCGCCAGGCCCTGGCGCCCGGCATCGCGCACCGCGCCGCCCTCGTCCTCGTTGAGCATCTCGACATAGCCCTGATAGGCGCGCTCGGCATCCTCGCGCAGCAGATGGAGCACGCGCGCCGCCTCGGCGCCGGTGAGCAACTCGCCCCGCCCCTGCCGGTTGCTCGTCGATTGCGCCGCGAGCTGCCCGGGCGCGGGGATGTAGAACTCGTTGTCGAGGATCGAGTAGCGCGCGGAATACTCGTTGACGTTGGCGGTGCGGTGGCGGATCCACTGCCGCGCCACGAAGATCGGCAGCTTGACGTGGTACTTGATCTCGCACATCTCGAAGGGCGTGGTGTGGCGGTGGCGCATCAGGTAGTGGATGAGCCCGCGATCCTCGCTGACCCGCTTCGTCCCCTTGCCGTAGGAGACGCGCGCCGCCTGCACCACCGCCGCATCGTCGCCCATGTAGTCGATGACGCGGACGAAGCCGTGGTCGAGCACCGGGATGGCCTCGTAGAGGATCTCCTCCAATGCCGCGACGGTGGCGCGCCGCGTCGGCGTCAGCTCGGCGCGCAGGCGGTCGATCTCGGCCTTCTGCTCGGGGGTCAGCGGCATGGTGGGGGCGCTCCTGCAGCGAGGGGCGACACTTTACCGTCGGCTAACCATGGCTCCAAGCGCGACTCGCCGCCCGTTGCACCGGCGGCGAAAAGCCTTATATTTGGTGGGTCGGGCAACCGACTATGGCGATAAACGGTGCATGGAATAGGCGTAGCGGACCCGGGGGCAGTACCCGGCGCCTCCACCAAACCCAATATGCCGCACGAAGGCGGCGCAGCTTGGGGGCGAATCAGGATCGACGCGCGTAGTAAAGATGTGAGCCGTCGCTCGGCATGGTACCGCCGATATCGGGCCAAACCTGACGTGCCAACGACAACATGGCACATGAGGCACTCG
This sequence comes from Rhodospirillales bacterium, assembly GCA_027315365.1. Taxonomy (GTDB): domain Bacteria; phylum Pseudomonadota; class Alphaproteobacteria; order ATCC43930; family CGMCC-115725; genus DAHUYF01. The sequence goes on from DAHUYF010000067.1 coordinate 1,615, forward strand.
CGGCCTAATCCCCCAACGGGGATGACAGCCTAGAGCTACTCGCGGTCCGGGGGGCACCGGGCAACAGAAGCCCCCCACTTCGCTGACGCCAATCGGGCAGGTGCCGCGCGATCGTGAAAGACCTTCTGCGATACGATAAAATGGTCGAAGCCGCCTTGCGCGGCGTGGTGCGCGAGGCGCTCGCCCGCACGGCTGCCAACGGGCTGCCCGGGGCGCATCACTTCTACATCACCTTCCGCACCCGCTTTCCCGGCCTGACGCTGCCCGACCATCTCTGCCAGCAATATCCCGACGAGATGACCGTGGTGCTCGAACACCAGTTCTGGGAGCTCGAAGTGTCCGAACAGTGCTTCTCGGTGACGCTCAGCTTCCAGAACAAGCCCGAGCGACTCGTCATCCCGTTCGACGCCATCACCGCCTTCGCCGATCCCGCCGTCAAGTTCGGCCTGCAGTTCCAGGAAGCGGCGGGCGAGCCCGATCCGGCGCCGGCGGAGCCCGCGCCCGCCAGGCCGGACGCGGCGGCGGACAAGGCCGGCGAGGTCGTGGCGCTCGACGCCTTCCGCAAGAAGTAGCCGGCGGCGACGCTCTGCGCGCCCGCGCCGCCGCGACTTGACGGGGCGGCGGAAAAGGGGATTCTCGGCGGCGGCATCATCCTTTGCAGAGCGAGACCGATGGGCGACTTCGTCTTCCATGACCTGCTGCCGGCAATCGAGGACACCACGCCTTACCGCAAGCTCACCGGCGATTACGTCGCCGCCGGCGCGCTCGACGGCGAGACCATCGTCAAGGTCGATCCGCGCGCGCTGACGCTGCTCGCGGCGCAGGCCATGGCCGATTGCCAGCACCTGCTGCGCCCCGGCCATCTGCAGCAGCTGCGCCGCATCCTCGACGACCCCGAAGCCTCGGACAACGACAAGTTCGTCGCCTTCGACCTGCTCAAGAACGCCAATATCGCCGCCGGCCGGGTGCTGCCGATGTGCCAGGACACCGGCACGGCGATCGTCATGGGCAAGAAGGGGCAGCGCGTCTGGACCGGCGGCGGCGACGCCGCGGCGATCGCCGCCGGCATCCGCAAGACCTATCTCGAGACCAATCTGCGCTACAGCCAGGTGGCGCCGCTGTCGATGTACGAGGAGGTCAACACCGGCGACAACCTACCGGCGCAGATCGAGCTCTATGCCGAGGAAGGCGACGAGTACAAGCTGCTGTTCATGGCCAAGGGCGGCGGCTCCGCCAACAAGAGCTTCCTCTATCAGCAGACCAAGGCGGTGCTCAACCCGAAGTCGCTGATCAAGTTTCTCGACGAGAAGATCCGCACGCTCGGCACCGCCGCCTGCCCACCCTACCACCTCGCCATCGTCATCGGCGGCACTTCGGCGGAATACAATCTCAAGACCGTCAAGCTCGCCAGCACGCGCTATCTCGACAACCTGCCGGGCGAAGGCAACCGCTACGGCCAGGCCTTCCGCGACCGGGCGTTCGAGGCCGAGGTGCTGGAGCTGACCCGCGCCATGGGCATCGGCGCGCAGTTCGGCGGCAAGTATTTCTGCCACGACGTGCGCGTCATCCGCCTGCCGCGCCACGGCGCCAGCGTGCCGATCGGCATCGGCGTCTCCTGCGCCGCCGACCGGCAGATCCTGGGCAAGATCAACGCCAAGGGCGTCTTCCTCGAGGCGCTCGAGACCAACCCGGCGCGCTACCTGCCCGAAGTCGACGGCGCGAGCCTGGGCGGCGAGGTCGTGCGCATCGATCTCTCGCGGCCGATGGCCGAGATCCGCCGCACGCTGTCGGGCTATCCGATCAAGACGCGGCTCTCGCTCACCGGCACGCTGGTGGTGGCGCGCGACATCGCCCACGCCAAGCTCAAGGAGCGCCTGGAGCGCGGCGAGGGCCTGCCCGGCTACGTCAAGGACCACCCGATCTACTATGCCGGGCCGGCCAAGACCCCGGCCGGCTACGCCTCGGGCTCCTTCGGCCCGACCACGGCCGGGCGGATGGACTCCTACGTCGACCAGTTCATGGCCGCCGGCGGCAGCTTCGTCACCCTCGCCAAGGGCAATCGCGGCGCCGAGGTGCGCGAAGCCTGCAAGAAGCATGGCGGCTTCTATCTCGGTTCGATCGGCGGCCCGGCGGCGCGGCTGGCGCAGGACTGCATCAAGCAGGTCGAGGTCCTGGAATATCCCGAGCTCGGCATGGAGGCGATCTGGCGGATCGAGGTGGTCGATTTCCCGGCCTTCATCGTGGTCGACGACAAGGGCAATGATTTCTTCGCCAAGCTTGCCTAGCCGCGCGCCGCGGCGGGGATAGGCCGGCGCGGACCGCCGTATGATGGGTCGAAGAGACAACGCGTGGCGCAAGAAATCGACCTTCAGGCACTAAGCCGGGGCGAAAAATCGGCGTGGGATGCCTTCGTGCGACGCTACGCCGGACTGATCGTCGCGGCGGTGCGCGGGGTCGCGCATGACGCGGCGGAGATCGAGGATCTGGTCCAAGAGGTGTTCGTCCGGCTGTGCAAGGACGGGTTTCGCCTGCTCAAGACCTACGATCCCGGCCGGGCCGGCCTGTCCACCTGGCTGACCATCGTCGCGCGCAGCACCGCGCGGGACACGCTGCGCCGCCGGCAACTGGCGCTGACGCCGATCGATGCCGTGCCGGAGGCGCTGCTGGCGACCGACCCGCCGCCGCCGGACAAGCTGAGGCTTCCCGACGGGCTGCTGTCGCCGCGCCAGAAGCTGGTGCTGAGCATGCTCTACGACCGCGACATGGAGGTGGCGGAGGTAGCCACGGCGCTGGGGGTCGATCCCCAGACCGTGCGCAGCACCCACCACAAGGCGATGATCAAGCTGCGCACCCACTTCGCAACCGAAGAGAGATAAGGGATTTTCCGGAGGAACAAGAGGTGAAAAAACTGTGGCATTGTGGGGATGCGCGGGGCCGCCGCGGCCTAAGAGGGGATGAGGAGAGCAGGCATGGCCGGACCCATGGATAGCGCTGACGAGGCAGGCCTGTGGCGCCGCTGGCGCTCGGCCGCCGATGATGGCTTGGCCCATGGGACGGGGCCGGACGCGCTCGCGCTCGCCGCCCATGCCGAGGATCGGCTCGCCCCCGAGGCAACCGCCGCGGTGGCGGCGTGGCTGGCGGATAATCCTCAGGCCGCGCAGGACGTTCTCGCCGCCCGACAGGTCCGCGACGGGGCGCTGCCACCGGCGCCCGAGGCCATCGTGGCGCGGGCGGCGGCATTGGTCGGCGGCGACGCGCAGGTCCTGGCCTTCCGCCCACGGACGTCGCGGCCGCGACGCTGGCGCGGCGCGGTCGGTTGGGGCGCCATCGCGGCCAGCGTCCTGGTGGCGAGCCTTGCCGGCTTCGCCACGGGCAACGATACCTTCGCCACGCTGGCCGGAAGAGCGAATGCCAGCCTGAGCCAGGAGCTGCTCGATCCCCCGACCGGCCTGTTCAACGGGGCGGACGAGGATTCGAGTATATGACGTCCGTCGCCGCGGGCGGCGTACGGTCGGGTTCGCGCAGCCGGCTGCTGTGGCTGGCCCTGATCGTCTCGCTGGTGCTCAACGCCTTTCTGGTCGGCACGCTGGTCTGGTGGGTCAGCGCCGACCGTTGGCTGTCGCCGGCCCAGCGCTTCCAGCAGATCGGCCGCCAGCTCAACCTGAGCAACGACCAGCGCGACGCCTTCCAGCAATTCCTGATCGAGATGCGGCGCAACGGGCGCCGGATGCGCGAAGGCAACCAGCCGCTGCTGCAGCGGATGTGGGGCGAGATGGGCAAGCCGCAGCCGGATCTGGCGGCGCTCGATCAGATGATCGATCAGACGACCGAGAACCGCCGCGCCTTCCAGAAGAGCATGGCCGGCGCGCTCAGCCGCTTCCTCGCCGAGCTTACGCCGGAGCAGCGCGCCCAGTTCGTCGAGCTGGCCAAGCAGCACCGCGACCCCGCCGCCGCGCGCCTGCGCCACCTGGTGGGGCCTTAGCCGCCCCGCCGCGTCAATGCTTGACGCTGTACTCGACGCGGTCGAGACAGGCTTCGACCTTGGCGACGAAATTGGTACCGGTATGCCAGCGTCCCTCGATCGGCGTCGCCTCGGCGATGTCGTGCACGAAGAAGGCGCGCCACTGGCCGCCCGAACTCAGGCCCGAAACGCTGGAGCCGTCATACTGAAAGGCCAGCAGGCGCGGACTGCCATCCTTGAAGCCCAGGGCGTGCGGGCAGATGTCGCGCGAGAACCCCGCCGTGCGCAGCCGCACGCAGCGCTTGAAGGCAATGGCCTGGCGGAGGGTCTCGTGGATGGTCATGGCGGCCCGCTGCTGCTCACCGATCCCGCCCCAGCCTATCCCGGTGACGGTTAATAAATCGTGCCCCTCGCGCCGCGGCGCCCGATGCCATATCTAGGGCAGGCCCGCAAGGAGGGGCGCCGCGATGGAGACCGCCAGCAAGACCCGCACCGAGCGCGACACCATGGGCGAGGTCGAGGTGCCGCAGGAGCGCTACTGGGGCGCCCAGACGCAGCGCTCGCTGGAGAATTTCCGCATCGGCGGCGAGCGCATGCCGCCGCCCCTCATCCGCGCGCTGGCGCTGGAGAAGAAGGCGGCGGCGCTGGCCAACATCGCGCTGGGCGCGCTCGAGCCGCGGCTCGGCGCCGCCATCGTCGCCGCCGCCGAAGAGGTAATCGCCGGCAGGCTCGACGGCGAGTTCCCGCTGGTGGTCTGGCAGACCGGCTCGGGCACGCAGACCCATATGAACATGAACGAGGTGCTGGCGAACCGCGCCAACGAGCTGCTCGGCGGCGCGCGCGGCGCGCAGCAGCCGGTGCACCCCAACGATCACGTCAACCGCGGGCAATCCTCCAACGACAGCTTCCCCACCGCCATGCATGTCGCGGCGGCGGAAGAGATCCACCACCGCCTGCTGCCGGCGCTGCACCATCTCCGCGCCGCGCTGGCGCGCAAGGCGAACCAGTTCGCCGCCATCATCAAGGTCGGGCGCACCCATCTCCAGGACGCGACGCCGCTCACCCTGGGCCAGGAGTTCGGCGGCTATGCACGCCAGATCGAGCTCGGCATCGAGCGCATCGTCGCCACTCTCCCCCGCCTCTACCCGCTGGCGCAGGGCGGCACCGCCGTCGGCACCGGCCTCAACGCCAGCAAAGGCTTCGCCGAGCGCGTCGCCGCGGAGGTCGCCGGCATCACCGGCCTGCCCTTCGTCTCGGCGGTCGACAAGTTCGAGGCGCTGGCGAGCCATGACGCCCTCCTCGAGGTGTCGGGCGCGCTCAACGTGCTGGCGGCCGGGCTGATGAAGATCGGCAACGACATCCGCCTGATGGGCTCGGGGCCGCGCTGCGGGCTGGGCGAGCTGCATCTGCCGGAGAACGAGCCGGGCTCCTCGATCATGCCGGGCAAGGTCAACCCGACGCAGGTCGAGGCGCTGACCATGGTGGCGGCGCAGGTGATGGGCAACCACGTCACCATCACCATCGCCGACAGCCAGGGCCAGTTCGAGCTCAACGTCATGAAGCCGGTGATCATCTACAACCTGCTGCAATCGATCCGGCTCATCGCCGACGCCGCGCTGAGCTTCAGCGATCATTGCGTCGCCGGCATCGCCGCCGACCGCGCCCGCATCGACGAACTGCTGCAGCGCTCGCTCATGCTGGCGACCGCGCTCAACCCGCATATCGGCTACGACAAGGCGGCGCAGGTGGCGAAGAAGGCGCATGCCGACGGCACCAGCCTCAAGGCGGCGGCGGCGGCGCTGGGCTATGTCAGCGAAGAAGAGTTCGACCGCTGGGTCCGGCCCGAGGCGATGATCGGCCCCGCCTGATGCCCGGCCTCATCCGCAAGCGCTCGGTGCTGATCGCCGGGCATTCGACCAGCCTCACGCTCGAGGAGGCGTTCTGGGAGGAGCTGCGCGAGATCGCGCGCCGGCGCGGCCTGTCGCTCAACGCGCTGGTCGGCAGCATCGACGCCGGCCGCAGCGGCAACCTCTCGAGCACGCTCAGGCTGTTCGTCCTGGACTGCTACCGGCGCGGCGAGCTCGGGCCGCAGCGCGGCGATCGACACAACGAGGGAGGAAGCACATGAACCGCGACCGCATCGGCCGCCGCGCCATGCTCCAGGGGGCGGGAACGCTGGCCCTGGCGGCGGGCGGAGCGACAATCGCCGGAAAGGCGCAGGCGCAGGCCGTGCCGTGGTCGGCGGGGACCGAGCGCCCGGCGCTGAAGGCGCCCGCCGGCGCCTGCGACTGCCACATGCACATCTACGACAGCCGCTTTCCCGTGGCGCCGTCGGCGACGCTCACGCCGGCGGATGCGACGGTCGCGAACTACCGGCTGCTGCAGCGCCGCATCGGCACGACGCGCAACGTGGTGGTCACCCCCTCCACATACGGCACCGACAACCGCTGCACCCTCGATGCCCTCGCCACCTTCGGCGGCGGCGCCCGCGGCGTGGCGGTGGTCGACGCCGGCGTCACGGATGCCGAGCTGAAGCGGCTCGATGGGCTCGGCATCCGCGGCATCCGCTTCAACCTGGTGCAGGCCGGCGCCACCACCGTGGCGATGCTGGAGCCGCTGTCGCGGCGGGTGAACCGGCTCGGCTGGCACGTGCAGCTCCATATGCGCGGCGACGGGATCGTCGAGATCGCCGATCTGTTGCAGCGCCTGCCGTCGCCGATCGTCTTCGATCATCTCGGCCGGCTGCCGCAGCCCGCCGGCACGAGCCACCCCGCCTTCGCCGTGATCCTCCGGCTGATCGACCAGGGCCGCGCCTGGGTGAAGCTGTCCGGCGCCTATATCGACAGCGCCATCGGGCCGCCGGGCTACGCCGACACCACCCGGCTGGCGCAAGCCTATGTGAAGGCCGCGCCGGAGCGGCTGATCTGGGGCAGCGACTGGCCGCATCCGACCCAGCAGGACAAGCCTGATGATGCCATCCTGTTCGATCTGCTCGGCGTCTGGGTCCCGGACGAAGCGACGCGCCGGCGCATCCTGGTCGAGAACCCGCAGGTCCTCTATGGATTTCCGAAGGCGGCGTAACAGGCGCGTGCTTTTAGTGGCGTGGCGAGAACCGCCGGGTGGATGTCTGCGATCCACTCGACGGTCGGCCCGCGACAAATGATCGGCAAGGTCGCAGAAGTGCCCATCTGCGCAGGCTCGCATGCGACCTTCGACGGGTCAGGCAATTCCGACATAAGATCGGCGAGTTCCGCGAGCCCTGGCGACCGAAGGCCGTCGCCGAAATGACCGGCTATCCTAAATGGGCATGATCGTTATAGGTCCACAGCCGCCATCTCGCTTCTTCCTCAAAGCCGCCGTGATACCGCAAAACCGAAAGGCCGGTGTTCTCCATCGCTGCCGATTTCTGGAATCGTCGGAACGCGTCTCCCGAAAGCAGGTCACCGAGCAACACTCGCGCCACAATCGTCCGCAAGAAATATCCATGGGTCACCACGGTAAGCGTCTTCTCTCTCCGATCATTTAGAAAGGCCAGTGCCTTGTCCGCGCGCGTTACGAGATCGTCGAAATTCTCACCGTCTTCGACGCGCATACCCGGCGTATAGAGGCTCTTTTCCCACTCCCGCCAGGCAGTATTGGCCTGTTTGTCGGCGTAAGGCTTTCCGTTGATGCTCGCGGGCTTAACCCGTTCCACAAAGAGGTCGGAAAATTCCGGCGTCTTGCCGGTGACCCGTTGTATGGCCTCGGCCGTTGCCTTCGCGCGCTGAAAGGGGCTTGCAATGAGCGCCTCAAACGACAGCCGAGAAACGCGATCGGCAATCTTTTCCGCTTGCTGCCTGCCCTTCTCGTTGAGCGGCGAATCAGGCGACTGGAAGACCGGCAAGACATTGTCCGCGCTTTGACCGTGCCGGACAAAATATACAACCTTCTGCATTGGGCGCTCGGACATTGGCTCAGGTATCGTGGCGATATTATTCGTCAGATTTTCCCTTCAGGTCAAAGCGCGACCCGACCAACCCCGATGGCCGGCATGCTTGACGATCCCGGACATCGACCGCGGCGTCTCGCCCGTTCGCGCGTCCACGCCAAAGACGGCACAGCCCGCTACGGCCGCGCCGGCTTCCCCGCCGGCGTCCGCTGCGCCAGGTACTGCTCCAGCGCATTGACCTCGAAGACGGTGCGCGGCGCGTCGATCGAACCGTCGAGGCGCATCACCAGCGGCGGCGCCTCCGGCAGCCCGGCCAGCCGGAACTCGACCCGGCTCGCCATGGTCCATTGCGGCAGATCGAGGCTCACCGTGGCGCGCCCCTCGCCGCCCTCGGCCGCGAGATGCAGGTCGTCGCTGCGCGCAGTGCCGTCGGCGACGTGGAAGCTGCCCGCCAGCGCCGAGAACGCGGTGCGGCCGCCGGCGCCGCTGCGCAGCAGGCTCGCGAGATCGCCGGCGCGCGCGGCGATGCGCTGGTTCATCGCCTTGAGGTCGACCCCGGCAAGGCTGCCGCCGGCGCTCTTGAGCGTCGCCTCGCCGGCCAGCCGCGCCACCATCTCGGCCTCGCTGCCGCCGCTGGCGGAGAGCTGCGCGTCGAGGTCGAAGCCGCCGTCGATGAAGCCGCCGCCCGCGGTCCTGGCCAACGCCTGCTTGAGGTCGATGCCGCGCAGCGCGAGGCGGCCCTGCAGCGCCGGCACCGCGACGCCGCTGGCGCTGCCGCTCGCCTCGACGCTGCCGCCGAGCAGCCTGGCGGTAAGCTGCCGCAGCGACAGCACGCCGTCCTCGAGCGAGGCGGCGAGCGCCGGCGCATCGAGGCGCCAGGCGCCGTAGGCAAGGCTGTGCGCCGCGAGCTTCAGCTCGAGATCGGCGCGGCGCAGCGCGGAGAAATCGAGCGGCTGGCCGGACCAGGGCGGCGCGGGCGGCGCCGGCCGCGCCGCCGCGAGCACGATCCCCGGCATCGCCGCGCGCGCGAAATGCCGGTCGAGCGCCGCCGATTGCCGCGCCGAGAGCAGGCGGTCGATCGCCCAGTCGCCGGCGGTGAGATCGGCGGTGAGGCGCGGCCGCGCACCGGACCGGTCGACGCCGATCGTGCCGGCGAGCGTGCTCGGGCCGATGGCCAGCGCCACATGCTCCAGGGTGAAGCGATGGCGTTCGCCGCTGAGGCGGCCCGAGAGCTTGACCGCGCCGGGATCCTGCGCCGGCTGATAGAGCGGGCTGAAGCCGCGCACCAGCCCGGCAAAGCTGGGGTGGTCGAGGTCGAAGCCCAGATCGAGCGCGCCGTTCGCGCGGGCGATGTCGCCGACGACATGGGCGTGGCCGTCGAGGAGCTGGAGATCGGTGTCGATGGTGACGGTCTGGCGATCGTATTGCAGCCCGCCGCCGAGGCTGAAGGCGCCGTAGCGGCGGCCGCGCGCGAGCTTGGGCGCCACGACGCGCAGCACGCGCTCCAGCTCCGGCCCGTGCATGTCGAAGGCGAGCTGGCCGGTGGTGGTGTCCTCGAGCCCGTCGATCACGCCGCTGAGATTGGCCGAAGCGCCGCCGAGATCGCCGATGCCGAGGTCGCGGATCGTCGCCTCGCCGTTCTCCAGCGTGCCGGCGAAATGGACATCGCTCATCGGCTGACCGTGCCAGGTGAGCGCCTGGACCCGCGCGTCGAGATTGAGATCGATGCCGGACAGCAACCCGGCGCCGGCGGGCGGGGCCGGCGCCGCGGCGGCGCTCGCCGGCGCGGCCGGCGGCGGCGCGGCGGGAGACGCGACCGCGGGCTGCGGCAGATAGGCGTCGAGATTGAAGCGGTCGGCGACGACGCGCAGGCCGATGCCGGGGCGCGCGCGCAGCAGCACGGTTGCGGCGCCGCTGAGCCGCGTCGCGTCGAGCGTGGCGTCGACGGCATCGATGTCGAGCCGGTTGCCGGCGAGCGCGAGGCGGCCCGACAGCGTCGCCCGGCGCAGCCGGTCGGGCGGGATGCGGTCCATGGCGATGCCGAACCAGCCGCACAGGCTGCGGAGATCGTCGGCATTGACCGCCAGCGCCGCCTGGGCGCGGGCGCCCTCCGGCGTCATCGCCGCGGTGCCGTTCAGCGACAGGTCGGAGCCGCCCGGCAGCAGCGCCGCCAGGCGGCTGAGGGTCAGCCGGCCATCGGCCAAAGCGAGCGTGAGGCGGGCGTTGCGGACGATGCCGCCATGCCACAGCATCGCGTCGACGCCGAGGTCGAGGCTGGCGTTCAACCCCGCCGGCAGGGGCGGCAGGACGAGACCGCCCGGCCCGCGCTGCGCCGCCATCAGCGCCGACGCGCCGGGGACCGCGGCCCAGGCGAGGCCGGGACGCGCCGGGACGAGCGCCGCCTGGCGCGGCACCGGCCAGCGGTCGAGATCGATCTGGGATACCGTCAGCGCCAGCGCCAGCGCCGCCGGCGGCCCCGGCTCGATATGGAAGCTGCCCTCGCCATGCAGCGGGCCGAAATCGAGCGCGAGGCGATCGAGGGCGAGCCCGCGCGCCGAGCCGGCGAGATCGGCGCTGGCGGTCATCGGCTGCGCCAGCGCCGCCGGCAGCGCGATCCGCGCCAGCGTTCCGAGTAGCCCGCGGGCGTCCTCGCTGGCGAGCTTGAGCTTGCCCGCGAGGCGGCGGTCGCCGGGCGGCCCGGTCAGCACGGCGTCGAGGCGCAGCCGCGCCGCCGGCTTCGTCGTCACGGTGAGCTGCAGCGGAATTTCGGCGGCGGCGGGGGCGCCGCTGCGCAGCTCGAAGCTCACCGCGGAGCCGCGCGCCACGAGATCTCCCGCCGCGGCGATCTGGCCCGAGACCGGATCGACCGTGGTGTCGGCATTGATGTGCTCGAAGCGCTCGACGGCGCCGCCGCGCCAGGTCACGGCACCGTTCTGGATGGCGAGGTGCGCCAGCGTCGCGATCGCCGCGGCGGCGGGCGTCTCGGGCGCCGCCGCCCCCGGCGCGCCGGCCCGGGTTGCGGCGGGGGCGGCGCGCCAGCTCGGCGTGCCGTCGGGCAGGCGCTCGAGATCGATCTCCGGCTCGACCAGCGTGGCGCTGCGCGGCTCGATCCGGCCGGTCAGCAGCGGCAGCAGCGCCAGCTTCACTTCGAGCGCGCGCAGCCTTACCATGTAGGGGACGGCCGCGCCCGGCGGGTTGGCGATGCGCAGGTCGCGCGCCGTCAGCGCCGGCGACGGCAGCAGGCTGAGGGCGATCGGCCCGACGAGTTCCACCGTCTCGCCAGTACGCTCGCTGAGCTGGGCGGCGATCGGCGCCTTGAAGCGCTCGACATCGAGGAGCTGCGGCGCGACCACGAGGCCGGCGAGAACGAGGGCGAAGACAATGGCGAGTAGGATGGCCGCGATGCGCAAGAAACCTCTCCGGGACGGGCGGCACCATAGCACGCCGGGGGTGGCGGCAGGAGGACGCGATGGCTGACGTCGTCAACCTCAACCGCTACCGCAAGCGCCGCGACCGCCAGGACGCCGAGAAGACCGCCGCCGCCAACCGGTTGCGCCACGGCCGCAGCAAGGCCGAGCGCGAGAAGCTGCGCCGCGACGGCGAGAAGACGGCCAAGGACCTCGACAACAAGCGGCTCGATTAGGCGAGCCCCAGCCTGCGGCGATAGAGCGCGTCGGTCTCGCCATCGAAGGCCACGAAGATCACCCGCTCCATCGCCGCATCCGTCAGGAGGAAGCGATGCGTTTCGTCGACGGCGATGGCGCAGGCAAGCGGGCGCGGGAAGCCGTAGACCCCGGTGGAGATCGCGGGAAAGGCGATCGAGCGCAGCCCGTGCGCCGCCGCCAGCCTCAGGCTGGCGCGGTAGCAGCCGGCGAGCAGCGCCGCTTCGTTCCCGCCGCCGCCCTGCCAGACCGGTCCGACGGTGTGGATGACATGGCGCGCCGGCAGGCGATGGCCGGCGGTCAGCTTCGCCGCGCCGGTGGCGCAGCCGCCCAGCCTGCGGCATTCCGCCAGCAGCCCCGGCCCCGCCGCGCGGTGGATCGCGCCGTCGACCCCGCCGCCGCCCAGCAGCGAGGGGTTGGCGGCGTTGACGATGGCGTCGACGGCGAGCCCGGCGATGTCGCCGATCATCAGCTCGATGCGGCGGTCATAGGCCATGGCATCACCCTGCGATATGGGCACGGGAACATCCCGCGCGCGCCGTCGTTGCCTTGGGGATACCGGCCGCGCCCGACGCTCGATGGAGAACGACCATGAGCCGCGCCTTTGTCAGCGACAGCGATACCGAGGCGGCAGCCGTCGCGCTGCCGGAGCTGCCGATCAGCCCGCACCCGAATTATGTCACCCGCCGCGGGCTGCGTCTGCTGGCCGACCGCCTCGCCGCGGCGCAGGCCGAACAGCAGCGGCTGCAGGCGACGCCGGACGATCCCGCCAAGGAGCTGCGGCTCGCCCATCTCGCCCGCGAGATCCGCTATCTCGAGGCGCGGATCGAGCGCGCCATCCCGGTCGATCCGGCGCAGCAGCCGACCGACGAGGTCGCCTTCGGCGCGGTGGTCGATGTCCTCGACCCCGCCGGCGCACACCATTGCTTTGCCATCGTCGGCGAGGACGAGGCCGATGCCGAGCACGGCAAGGTGAGCTGGGTCTCGCCGCTCGCCCGCGCGCTCATCGGCTCCGGCGTCGGCGACACCGTGCTGTGGCGGCGCCCGGCCGGCGAGATCGAGCTCGAGGTCGAGGCCATCCGCTATCCCGAACGCGCCGGCTGAGGCCGCGCGCGGCGGCGTCAGACGCGGACGATCTTGCCGGGGTTCATGATATTGTCGGGGTCGAGCGCGCGCTTGATGCTGCGCATGACCGAGATCGCGTCGCCGTGCTCGGCGATGAGAAAATCCATCTTGCCGTAGCCGACGCCGTGCTCGCCGGTGCAAGTGCCGTCCATGGCTATCGCGCGCTGCACCATGCGGTCGTTGAGCCGGCTCGCCTCGGCCAGCTCGTCGGGCCGGTCGGGGTCGAGGATGAAGGCGAGATGGAAATTGCCGTCGCCGACATGGCCGACCAGCACCGCCGTGACGAAGGACTGATCGAGGTCGCGCTTGGTCTCGGCGATGCATTCGGCGAGCCGCGAGATCGGCACGCAGACATCCGTCGCCCAGCCCTTGGCGCCGGGACGGATGGCGAGCGCGGCGTAATAGGCGTCGTGGCGCGCCTGCCACAGCTTGGAGCGCTCCTCCTGCGTCGAGGCCCAGCGGAATTGCGTGCCGCCCTGCTCGGCCGCGAACTCCTTCGCCTGCGCCACCTGCTCCGCCACCCCCTGCGGCGTGCCGTGGAATTCGAAGAACAGAGTCGGCGCCACGGCGTAGTCGAGCTTGGCGTAGCGGTTGACGGCGTCCATCTGCTTGGCGTCCAGCAGCTCGATGCGCGCCACCGGCACGCCGGCCTGGATGGTGGCGACCACCGTGTCGACCGCCGCCTCGACCGAGGGGAAGGGACAGACCGCCGCCATGATCGCCTCGGGAATGCCGTAGAGCCGCAGCGTCACCT
>DAHUYF010000134.1 GCA_027315365.1 Rhodospirillales bacterium
GACCACCGAGAACGCGCTCTTCCCGGCGGAGACGACGCTGGTGCAGGATCGCCTCGCCTATCTGCAGGCGGTGGTCGGATTGTACCAGGCGCTGGGCGGCGGCTGGACCGGCGCGGCGACCGCGACCGATCCGCCGCACGATGCGGGGACACCCGGCCGCGGCGGCTGATTCCGGCGGCGCCTCAGCGCGGCGACTTCGGCGGCCGAGGGATCGGGAGGCACAGCGGGCTACCGGTTTCGAGCAGAGTATTGGGGCCGGAGAGGGTCATCGGCCAGCCTTGGCGCCCGCCTTCCAGGGAGTGCGCCGGGATCGGCGTCGGATGCGCTTCGGTGATGGTCAGGCGTACGAGATCGTCGCCGACCGGGACGATCTCGCAGGAAACGATGCATTCAGGCAGCGGCCCGGTGCCATCGACATTCCATGACATCACCAGCCGTAGCGGCGGATCGCTGTCCTGTACGTCGCCTCTCACCTCGATCCGGCCATCGGGGGTCCACAGGCTCCAGGGCGCCCCCTTCATCCAGTCCGATTCGTCCGAGCGCTCGAAGAGATCCCGCGCAGTGAAGTCGCTCGACGTCAGGGCCGCCCAGACCTTTTCTGGTGCCGCCGCGATATACATGAATACATGACGTAGACCGTGCCGTCGCTAGTATGCTCGCTTATGGTCACAATCCCTTCGGCCATTCGCGAGTCCGTTCGAGGGAACAGTCCATCCCGAGCACGCTATTAAAGCTCGACAAGATCTCTGGGGAAATCGGACTTGAGTCCAATGCAACCGTGACATCAAGCCGCCACGTTACTGTGCAAGGGTCTTGAAGTGCTCAAAGCGCAGGGCGAGGCGGTCGCGGTCCGGCCTGTCTTGTGGTCTGTTCGGCGCGCGGATGATCTGCCCCTGCAATTGCTTGAGTGCGAGCAGCATCGGTCCGTCGTTCTGCTCAAGGAGCCTCTCAGAAACGTGGATTTGACAATTGGAATCAATGCCGATCAGGTGGGCGTCGAAAGCCGCATGATGAAGCTTCGAGAGCGGGATGCCGTTAGTAACGATGGGCAGTCCCTGTTCCTCATCGTTGTCTGCGATGATATGGGCGGCGTCGAGAAGCTTCGGCTCCGGCAACCCAGTTATCGCGCAGCGACCATCATATGCTGCCAGTACCGCTTCGCGGAAGGAAACCTGGTGCAATCGCTGCTTGACGATGCGTAACGCATATCGGCGCTCGGCGCCGCTTTCTGCCAAACCCGCCGCAGGCTGATCAGAATCACCGAAAGCGATCCGCGCCTTCAACTGCTTTTGATCCCATCCCACTATGAATGCCGGCAGAACCGCCTGATACCGCCCCGGCGCGACGCCGAGGAAATAGATCACCGGGATCTGCTCCACCATCGCTTCACGCAGCCATCTATTGTCCGCTGCGTCCGGATTTTGACCCATGAAAGCGTAGTCTATGGTTTCGTCTCCGGCGAATATTTGCTGGTGCACTTGCCGTTGGTCGTCGTACCAAACACGGCTGCCCGGTCGGGGATAAACCGTCCTAATCGAGAGCAGGTAGGTCATCTGCCTCGGTTTGAATATTCCGCGCTGACGGTTGACGAGGGGAATGCGCTCGCCACCGAATTGAAAGCCCGGGCTCAGCTCGGCAGCGGTTAGATGCGCATGAACCTCGCAAAGCCGGCGGACGTGATTGAATGCGGCGAGGCGCAAAGCCGCATCATCTGCAGGCGACCTCATACCTCCGCGCTCCGCCGCGCAACAGCGGTAGACACTCCCGATTGCGCCACTTCATCCAAGAAAGCGAATTTCATTGTGCCAAGCTAATGCCGCTTTGTCTGGCTGCGCATCGGCCCGTTCGGGCACCGCGATTGCTGTCCCGTGGAGCGCATAATATTGGCGGCCGTTCTCAAAATCCTCGCGGAGGCGTCGGCTCACCTCGAAGCGGTGATCAGAGGTTACAGTCACGTACCCGGCGTCGAATATGCTGTGAATGTCGCGCCGAAGTAGCAGGCCGTTGCTCGCCGCATGCACGCCGCCCTCCGCGTAGGGCCGGATGTGTGCGGCATCAAGCGCTGGCAGGGTGCGCTCCGCGGTAACGGCGCAGCGCCGGCGATAGATATCGGTGACCAGCACGCGGAATGCTCCCTGACCCAGGCGCGGGGAGATCAGCACGGGCTCGCCGAAACGCGCCGCTGGCTCGGCCAATCCCATTGCCATCGGCGGCGTGTCGAGCCGAGACTGCACGGCCTGCCAGAGCGCAAGACCGTCGCCCGAGGCAGCGTCATATGTCTTGAAGGTCACGATGTTCTTAGACCAGGAATCCGGCACCGGAACCCACTCGTCCCGGGGGAGGAAAAATGGCTGCGTGAGCACGCGACAGCCTATCTGGAAATCGCCTCGATCCTCAGGGTTTGCGCGACGATATCGAACGATGCGCGAGCGCATCTCGCCAAGCGTCGCCGCGCCGTTCGCGGCACCGAACGCTTCCCAGGCAAGCGAGCACGGAAGGATGTTCGCATAGGCGAAAACGCCCCCGCCTACGACAAAATTGTCGGGGGCGTGGAGCTTGAAGAGGAACAGTTCGCCCGGCTCAAGCGCACGGAACGGCGTCGCCGAAGGCGCCCAGAAGTTCGCCTCCGGCAACGCCGGCACGGCACGCAAATGTTCGAACCAATCGCCATCGGTGACGGCAACGAGGAGTCTTACTGCCATGTCCGCGCTTAGAGCCCCTGGCAATGGCACAGTCTGAACGAGAAGCATAATCGAGCTACAACGTCAAGTTGCTGACGGCGCATCGGCTCCTAAGGCAGCGATGGTGGCGCCACCAGCCGCCTCCTGCCTACACGCGCGCGGAGAAGCGGGCCGTCCCCCTAAACATTCTTTTACCTCGCTCAATAGTCCATTCGCCATTGGCCGGCTTATGGGCGGGGGCTGCGGTTCTCATCTGTCAGGCGGGGCCGGGAAGCGGCCTGTTGCCGCCCGGCCCCGCCCAGGAAGGAGAATCCTACATGTCTACCCAGATCGGTTTCAAAGCCTTGGCGCGCGTCGCGACGCTGGCGCTGGCGCTGACGGTTCCCGCCGCATCGGCGGCGCTCGCCCAGAACGTCCAGCCGCCGCCGCCCGGCGGCTGGTACGCCAATCTCAACAACCCGCATCCGGAAATCGCGGGCTTCCCCAAGATCGCCCGCGCCGACAACAAGATCTACGCCAATCTCTCGCAGCCGCGTCCCGAGATCACCGAGCAAGGGGCCGGCGTCTTCGCCACCAACGGCGGCGGCGCGCCGTTCCAGGCGACGGGACCCTCGGCGCCGCAGATCGGCGAGGCGAAGTAACCAAGGAAGGAACTTCCGAAGGAGTCACGGCCGCGGAGAGCGATCTCCGCGGCCGTGCGCGTCTCAGCCGGTACGCCGGGACGGCGACACCCTCCCTCCCTCGCGACGGAGAGGGAGGGTATTGCCCGTCATTTGGCGCTGGCGGGATCCCAGTACTTCTTCGAAGCGTCGTAGACCGCGTGCGTCCAGGCGCCTTCCGGCTTCTTGGTGATGACCGGCGTCGATTTCGACGACAGCAGGATCGCCACGGTGCGCTCGTAATCGGCCGGGACGAGATATCCCAGCGGCTTCTGGATGTCGACGAGCTTGGCGACCTCGCGCATCATCCGCTTCTGGTGCTTCTCGGTCTGGGCGCCGGTGGCGTCGTTGTCGAGCACGATCTTGGCGGCTTCGTCCGGATTCTTCACCGCCCAGGCCCAGCCCTTGTCGGACGCGGCGACGAACTTCGCCAGCTTCTCGACATAGGCCTTGTCCTTGAGCTTGTTGCCGTTGGCGTAGAGCCCGTCCTCGAGCGTCGACACGCCCTCGTCGGAGTATTTGAACACGACGAGGTCGCTGGGCTTGTAGCCGGCGTCGATCACCTGCCAATACTCGTTATAGGTCATGGTCGAGATGCAGGCGGCCTGCTTCTGGATCAGCGGATCGACGTTGAAGCCCTGCTTCACCACCGTCACGCCCTTGGCGCCGCCATCGGTCGGGATGTTGAGCTTGGCCATCCAGGCGAGGAACGGATACTCGTTGCCGAAATACCAGACGCCCAGCGTATGGCCGGGGAAATCGGCCGGCGTCTTGATGCCGCTCGATTTGAGGCAGGTGAGCTCGAGCCCGGAGCGCTGGAAGGTCTGGGCGATGTTGACCAGCGGCACGCCCTTTTCGCGCACCGCCAGCGCCGCCGGCATCCAGTCGACGACGACATCGGCGCCGCCCGCCGCCAGCACCTGCTCGGGTGCGATGTCGGGGCCGCCCGGCTTGATCGTGACGTCGAGCCCGGCCTCCTTGTAGAAGCCCTTGTCCTTGGCGACGTAGTAGCCGGCGAACTGCGCCTGGGTCACCCATTTGAGCTGGATGGTCACGGCATCGGCGGCCTCGGCCGAAGCCGCCCCCGCCAGCAGCGCCCCGGCCGTTACGGCCGATAGCAGAATTTTCCTCATCTCGTCCCTCCTCCTCCTCTTGCCGGCCCGGCGGGCCCGCTCACGACACCTTGCGAAGCGATGGATGCCAGAAGGTCAGCCTGCGCTCCAGGAGCGCGATGCCGCCATAGGCCGCCGATCCGGTCAGCGCGGCCATCGCGATGGTCGCCCAGACCAGCGGAATGTCCATGCGGCCGACGCTGGCGGAGATGCGAAAGCCCATGCCCATGATCGGCGTGCCGAAGAACTCGGCGACGATGGCGCCGATCAGCGCCAGGGTCGAATTGACCTTGAGCGCGGTGAAGAGGAAGGGCAGCGCCGCCTGCAGCCGGGCGAAGCGCAGGGTCTGGCCGTAGCTCGCGGCGTAGGTCCGCATGAGGTCGCGCTCGATGCGGCCGAGCGCGCCCAAGCCCGCGATGGTGCTCACCAGCATCGGGAAGAAGGTCATGATCACCACCACCGCCGCCTTGGACGGCCAGTCGAAGCCGAACCACATCACCATGATCGGCGCGATGCCGACGATGGGCAGCGCGCTGACGAGATTGCCGATCGGCAGCAGCCCGCGCTGCAGGAACGGCACCCGGTCGACCAGCACGCCGGTGAGGAATCCCGCGCCGCAGCCGATGACATAGCCGGGCACCATCGATTTGACGAAGGTCTGGACGAAATCTTCGCCCAGCACCGGCAGCGAGGTGACCAGCACAGCGGCGATGCGCGCCGGCGGCGGCAGCAGCACCACCGGGATCTCGAAGCCCTCGGCGAAGAGCTGCCAGAGATAAAGCAGCCAGAGGCCGAACAGCAGCGGCAGGGCGATGTCGAGGACGGGGAGCTTGCGCCGGGAAGCGAGCGCCGCGCCGCGCTCCAGCGCGCGCCAGACCAGCAGCGCCAGCGCCAGCAGCCCGATCCAGAGCCCGGACGCGGCGATACCGGCAGCGCCGGAAACAAGCAGGAGATAGAGCGCGGCCGCGCCGGCGAGGCTGCCGGCGAGCGCCAGGGCGGCATCCATTGCGGCGGCGGCGATCGGCGAGGCGAGCCCCTCTCCGCGCCCAAGGGGCGCAGAGGTCGGGTGAGGTGGGGTGCCGCTGCCGCTCGGCCGAGGCCCGGGAATTACCCCGCCTCTCCGCCCCCCGTGGCGCAGAGGGGCAAAGAGGAGCGCAGCGGCGCAGGCGAGCGCGAGGAGCCAGAGGACGAGCGGCCAGCCGGTCCAGTGCGCATCGCCGAGCGGCAGCGCCAGCGCGGCGAGGCCAAGGAGAAGGGCGAGGAGGAGGACCAGGTCGGGGCGCGTCACGGCCGGCCGCCCATGCGCTCGAGGGTAAGGCGCTCGGCCAGTCCGACGGCGGCGACCGAGAGGCCGGCGACGACCGCCGCCACCACCAGCGCCGCCCAGATCTGCACCGTCTGGCCGTAATAGGAGCCGCTGAGCAGCCGCGCGCCGAGCCCGGCCTGGGCACCGGTCGGCAGCTCGCCGACGATGGCACCGACGATGGCCAGCGCCACCGCGACCTTGAGGCTGGCGAAGAGATAGACCACCGAGGACGGCCAGCGCAGCTTCCAGAAGACCTGGCCGGTCGACGCGCTGTAGGTGCGCACGAGATCGAGATGGATGGGGTCGGGCGAGGTCAGCCCCTTGACCATGCCGATGGTCACCGGGAAGAAGCAGAGATAGGCCGAGATGATCGCCTTGGGCACCAGCCCGACGAAACCCAGCGAGCCCAGCACGACGATGATCATCGGCGCGATCGCCAGGATCGGCACGGTCTGCGAGGCGATGATCCACGGCAGCAGCGAGCGCTCGAGCGTGCGCAGATGGACGATGCCGACCGCCAGCACGATGCCGAGCAAGGTCCCGAAGGCGAAGCCCAGCAGCGCCGAGGAGAGCGTCACCCAGCCGTGATAGACCAGGCTGCGGCGCGAGTTCGGCGCCACCTCGAACACGGTCTTGTCGAGTTCGGCCAGGATCTGGTGCGGCGCCGGCAGCAGCGGCCGGTCCATCGCCATGGTGTCGGCGACGAGCTGGCCGGCGGTCCACTCCGCCTGCCCCGCGCGCTCGTAGCGGTCGATGACCAGCGGCGCGTTGAGCCATACCGTGCCGGCATACCAAAGCACGAGGAGCGCCAGCAGCACGGCGAGCATCGGCAGCGCGCTGCCACCGGCGAGCCGCGCCTGCCAGGTACGGGATTTTGCCGCCGGCTCACGCGTCGTCATAGCTGTGCCCGGCCTTGAGCCCGGCGCGGACGCGATGGGCGATGGCGGTGAAGGCCGCGGATTCGCGCATGTCGAGCGTGCGCTCGGCCGGCAGGTCGCTGTCGATGATGTCGATGATGCGTCCCGGCCGCGGGCTCATGACCACGATGCGGGTCGACAGGAACACCGCCTCGGGGATCGAATGGGTGACGAAGATCACCGTCTTGCCGGTGCGCTGCCACAGCCGCAGCAGCTGCTCGTTGAGGTGGTCGCGGATGATCTCGTCGAGCGCGCCGAAGGGCTCGTCCATGAGCAGGAGCGCCGGGTCGAAGGAGAGCGCGCGGGCGATCGAGACGCGCTGCTGCATGCCGCCCGAGAGCTGCCAGGGAAACTTGCCCTCGAAGCCGCCGAGATTGACCAGATCGAGCACGCGGCGCGCGCGCTCCTGCCGCTCGGCGCGCGGCAGGCCCATGATCTCCAGCGGCAAGGTCACGTTGCGCAGCACCGAGCGCCAGGCATAGAGCGCCGGCGCCTGGAAGACATAGCCATAGGCGCGGGCGAGACGCGCCGCCTCGGGCGAGACGCCGTTGACGCGCACCGTGCCGGAACTCGCGCGTTCGAGATCGGCCATGACGCGCAGCAGCGTGGTCTTGCCGCAACCGGAGGGGCCGATCAGCGAGACGAAATCGCCGCGCGCGACGCTGAGGTCGACATCGGCGAGCGCGGTGACCGGCGCATCGCCGGCGTCGAAGACGAGGTTGAGGCCGCGGATCTCGACCGCGGGCGGCGCGGAGGCGCGGGCCTGCGTCACCGGCTGCGCCTTCCCGTCGATGACGTCGACCATCGCCGCGGCCTCCCGCCGGTCATCCCGCGGCATGCTCGAGCATGGCATGCAGCAGCACGTTGCAGCCGGCGGCCAGGTCCTCGGCGGTCGCGCTCTCGACCTCGTTGTGGCTGATGCCGTCGGCGCACGGGACGAACACCATGCCGACCGGCGCGACGCGGCTGATGTAGCCGGCATCGTGGCCGGCGCCGGAGACGATGTCGCGATGGCCGTATCCCAGCCCCTCGGCGGCGCGGCGCACGGCGGCGATGCAGCCCTCGTCGTAATGCACCGCGGGCGAATGCCAGATCTCCTGGCACTCGGCCGAAAGTCCGAGCGCGGCGCAGGTCTCGCTCACCGCCGCCTCAAGCGCCGCCTTCATCCTCAGCAGCACATCGTCGCCGGGATGGCGCAGATCGACCGTGAAGAAGACGCTGCCGGGGATGGTGTTGCGCGAATTGGGCCGCACCTGCATCAGCCCCACGGTGGAGACGCCGGGCGCGTGGTCGAGCGCGATGCGGTTGATGCGCTCGACGAGGCGCGCTGCACCCAGCAGCGCGTCCTTGCGGCGGTTCATCGGCGTCGTGCCGGCATGGCTTTCGCTGCCGGTCAGCGTCACCTCGAACCAGCGGATGCCCTGGATGCCCATCACCACGCCGATGGTCTTGCGCTCGGCCTCGAGGATCGGCCCCTGTTCGATGTGCGCCTCGAAGAAGGCCTTGAAGGGGCGGCCGCCGACCGGCGCCGGTCCGGCATAGCCGATGCGCGTCAGCTCCTCGCCGATGGTCTTGCCGTCGAGATCGGCGCGGCTGAGCCCGTATTCCTCGCTGAAGACGCCGGCGAAGACGCCCGAGGCGACCATCGCCGGGGCGAAGCGCGAGCCCTCCTCGTTGGTCCAGACGCTGACCTCGATCGGCGCGTCGGTCTCGTAGCCGAGATCGTTGAGGGTGCGGATCACCTCGAGCCCGGCCAGCACGCCGAAGACGCCGTCGAACTTGCCGCCGGTGGGCTGGGTGTCGAGATGGCTGCCGGTAACCACCGGCGGCAGGTCGGGGCGCCGGCCCGGGCGGCGGGCGAAGATGTTGCCCATGCGGTCGACGGTGACGCTGCAGCCGGCCTCCTTGCACCAGCCCACGAAGAGGTCGCGGCCCTGCTTGTCGAGGTCGGTCAGCGCCAGGCGCCGCGAGCCGCCCTTCTCGGTGGCGCCGATCTCTGCCATCGCCATCAGGCTCTGCCACAGGCGCTGCTGGTCGATCCTGGGGTTCTGCGCGCCGCCCACGTCGGTTTCTCCTACTCCGCCGCCTTGCGCAGCGGGTTGTTGGGGTGCCGGGTCCAATCGAGATGACCCTTGTCCTGGTCCAGCCGCACCATGGTAATGCAATCCTCGACCGGACACACATAGAGGCAGAGATTGCAGCCGACGCACTCCTGGTCGACGACCTCGTAGCGCCGCTCGCCGCCGCTCCTGGAGGCGGCGATCGCCTGATGCGCGGTGTCCTCGCAGGCGATGTGGCAAAGGCCGCATTTGACGCAGAGATCCTGATCGATGCGCGCAACGATCTGGTAGTTGAGGTTGAGGAACTGCCAGTCGGTGACGTTGGGCACCGCCTTGCCGCGGAAGGCGTCGAGGCGGGGATAGGATTTCCCGTCCATCCAGCGGCCGAGCCCGTCGATCATGTCGCCGACGATGCGGAAGCCGTAATGCATCGCCGCGGTGCAGACCTGCACCGCGCCGGCGCCGAGCGCCATGAACTCGGCCGCATCGCGCCAGCTTTCGATGCCGCCGATGCCGGCGATCGGGATGTTGCGGCATTCGGGATCGCGGGCGATCTCGGCCACCATGTGCAGCGCCACCGGCTTGACCGCCGGGCCGCAATAGCCGCCATGCGTGCCTTTGCCGTCGACCACCGGGATCGGCGCCATCCGGTCGAGATCGACGGCGATGATCGAGTTGATGGTGTTGATCAGGCTCACCGCGTCGGCGCCGCCGCGCACCGCCGCCCGCGCCGGCGCGAGGATGCTGGCGACGTTGGGGGTGAGCTTGACGATCACCGGCATGCGCGTGTGCTGCTTGCACCAGCGCGTCACCATCTCGACGTAATCCGGCACCTGGCCGACAGCGGCGCCCATGCCGCGCTCGGACATGCCGTGCGGACAGCCGAAATTGAGCTCGACGCCGTCGGCGCCGGTCTCCTCGACCCGGCGCAGGATGCGCTTCCACGCCTCCTCCTCGCACGGCACCATCAGCGAGACGATCAGCGCGCGATCGGGCCAGTCGCGCTTCACCTGCTTGATCTCGCGCAGATTGAGCTCGAGCGGCCGGTCGGTGATCAGCTCGATATTGGTGAAGCCGGCGACGCGGTTGCCCTTGTAGGACAGGCCGCCATAGCGCGAGCTGGTGTTGACGATCGGCGGATCCTCGCCGAGCGTCTTCCACACCACGCCGCCCCAGCCCGCCTTGAAGGCGCGCACGACGTTGTACTCCTTGTCGGTCGGCGGCGCCGAGGCGAGCCAGAACGGGTTCGGAGATTTGATGCCGGCAATCCGCGTGGTGAGATCGGCCATGATGCCCTCCGTCAGCGGCGCAAGGCGCGATCGATCGACAGCGCCGCGCGCTTGCCGTCCTCGACCGCCTGCACCGTCAGATCCTCGCCCCGCGCGGTGCAGTCGCCGCCGGCCCACACGCCGGCGAGCGAGGTCCGGCCCTCCTCATCGGTGTGGATGCGGCCGTCCTCGAGCTCGAGCGGTTCGCTCGCATCCTCGCGCAGGGGATCGGCGACGAAAACCTGGCCGATCGCCTTGAACACCATGTCGGCGGGCAGCGCGAAGCTCTCGCCGGTACCGGCGAGCTTGCCATTGACGAGCCGCGTGTATTCGAACGCCGCCTCGGCGACATGGCCATTGCTGCCGGTGAGGCGCAGCGGCCTTGCCCAATGTTTGATCTTCACGCCGTTGATTTGCGCAAACTCCTGCTCATGCGCGGTGGCGCTCATCGCCTCGGGGCCGCGGCGATAGACCAGCGTCACATCCTCGGCGCCGAGCCGGCGGGTCTGCACCGCGATGTCGATGGCGGTGTTGCCGCCGCCGATGACCACGACGCGGCGCCCCACCGGCAGCCCGGCGAAGCTCGCCGCCTGGCGCAGCTCGGCGATGTAGTCGACCGCGTTCATCACGCCTTTCAGGTCTTCCCCGGGAGCATCCAGCGCGTTCACGCCTGCAAGTCCCATGCCCAGGAACACCGCGTCGAAGCCGCGCCGCAGCGCGGAAAGCTCGAGGTCGCGGCCGAGCGCCTTGCCGGTGCTGAGCTCGATGCCGCCGATGCCGAGGATGAAATCGATCTCGTTGCGCGCGAAATGACCGGGCACCTTGTATTCGGCGACGCCGTATTCGTTGAGCCCACCGAGCCGTTCGCGCGCCTCGAAGACGGTCACGTCATGGCCGAGCAGCGCCAGCCGGTGGGCGCAGGAGAGCCCGGCCGGGCCGCCGCCGACCACCGCGACGCGCTTGCCGGTGCGCGGCGCGCGGGCGAAGGGGTGGCGGCCCTCCTCGAGCAACGGGTCGGTGGCGTAGCGCTGCAGCCGGCCGATGGCGACGGGCTTGCCTTCCTGCGCCACGCGCACGCAGGCGGCCTCGCACAGCACCTCGGTCGGGCAGACCCGGGCGCAGCTGCCGCCGAAGATGTTGGCCTCCAGGATGGTGCGGCCGGAACCCGCGAGGTTCTCGGTGGCGATCTGGCGGATGAATTGCGGGATGTCGATGCCGGTCGGACAGGCCTCGATGCAGGGCGCGTCATAGCAGAAATAGCAGCGATTGGCCTCGACCAGCGCCGCCTCGCGCGCCAGCGGCGGGTGGACGTCGGCGAAATGCGCGCGGTAGGCCTCGGGCTCGAGCCGCCCGGCGGCGATGTCCGGCTGCACGCCGGGACCCTGCTTCGTCATGCCCCTGCCACCCTGATCATGCCCCGCCGGTCGAGCGGCGGGGCTTTCCCCAACTTTATTCAGAACCTGACCGGTTGATCAAGCTTTGAACGAGCGGTCAGGAAATTTCCTTTTGACGCCTGCCGGCCCGGTGCGGATAAAGGAAGCCGGTCGGGGAGAGGGAGCATCATGGCGAGACCGGAGATCGAGAGCCTTCGCCGCCTGCGGGACATGCCGAGGGAGCTGCGCCGCACGCGGGCGCGCAAGCCCGGGCCGCGGATGAACGGCGCGCCGGTCAACGGCCGCGGCGCCATCCGCGAGCGCAACGAGGCGCGCATCCTGAAGGCGGCGGAGGCGGTCTTCGCCAAGAAGGGCTTCAACGGCGCCAGCACCGCCGAGATCGCGCGCAAGGCCGGCGTGCCCAAGCCAAACCTGCACTACTACTTCCGCACCAAGCAGGTGCTCTATGCCGGCGTGCTCGACAATATTCTGGAAATCTGGCTCGACGCCATGGACGAGATCCGCCCCGGCGCCGACCCCGCCGACGCGCTCGGCCGCTACATCGCGCGGAAGCTCGAAAGCTCGCGCACGCTGCCCGAGCCCTCGCGCCTCTGGGCGATGGAGCTGATCTCGGGCGCGCGCCATGTCGAGCCCTTCCT
>DAHUYF010000070.1 GCA_027315365.1 Rhodospirillales bacterium
ATCGCCGCCGCCGCGCCGGCGCTGGCCGAGGAGGTCGGCAGCTTTCGCAACGACTGGACCGGCAACAGCATCGTGGTCGAGGCGATCCCCGATCCCAAGGTGCAGGGCGTCACCTGCCATCTCACGCATTTCGAGCGCAGCCTGATCGACCGGCTGTCCAAGGGGAACTGGTTCATCGATCCCTCGAACTCGTCGATCGCCTGCCGCCAGACCGGCCCGGTCACCGTCGGCGACATCAACCTGGGCAAGGGCGGCGAGGAGGTGTTCTCCGAGCGCCTCAGCCTGATCTTCAAGTCGCTGGCGGTGCGCCGCATCTACGACAAGAAGAACGAGACGCTGATCTATGTCGTCTACAGCCGCCAGGTGAAGGACGCCAGCGCCAAGATGAGCATCTCCACCGTGCCGCTCTATCGCAGCGACGTCACCTGGACGAAGCCGCCGCGATGAGCGGGGGAGCCGGCGCCGCGAGCGCGGCGGTCGAGTGCGTGGTGGTCGGCGCCGGCGTGGTCGGCCTTGCGGTGGCGCGAGCGCTGGCGCTGGCGGGGCGCGAGGTGATGGTGCTGGAGAAGGAGCGCTGGATCGGCTCCGAGACCTCGTCGCGCAACAGCGAGGTCATCCATGCCGGGATCTATTACCCCAAGGACAGCCTCAAGGCGCGGCTCTGCGTCGCCGGCAAGGAGAAGCTCTACGCCTATTGCGCCGAGCGCGGCATCGCGCATCGCCGCCTCGGCAAGCTGATCGTCGCCGCCAGCGAGGCGGAGGTCGCGGTGATCGAAGGGGTGCGCCGGCGCGCCGAGGCCAACGGCGTCGGCGACCTGGAATGGCTCGGCGGCAACCAGCTCAGCGCGCTCGAGCCGGCGCTCGCCGCGGTCGGCGCCTATTTCTCGCCCTCGACCGGCATCATCGACAGCCACGCGCTGATGCTCGCCTATCAGGCCGATCTCGAGGCCGCCGGCGGCCTGGTGGCGCTGCGCGCGCCGGTGCGCGCGGGCCGCGTCGTCGAGGGCGGATTCGTCCTCGACATCGGCGGCGTCGAGCCGATGACGCTGTTCTGCCGCAGCCTCGTCAACAGCGCCGGCATCCACGCGCCGGGCCTGGCGAGCGCCATCGCCGGCCTGCCGCCGCGGGCGGTACCGCGGGCCTATTTCTGCCGCGGCGTCTATTTCACCCTGGCCGGGCGCTCGCCCTTCCGCCATCTGATCTATCCCGTGCCGGAAGCGGCCGGGCTCGGCGTGCATCTCACCCTCGATCTCGCCGGGCAGGCGCGGTTCGGACCCGATGTCGAATGGATCGACGGCATCGACTACACCGTCGATCCCCGCCGCGGCGAGCGCTTCTACGCCGCCATCCGCCGCTATTGGCCGGGCCTTGCCGACGGCGCGCTGCAGCCGGGCTATGCCGGCATCCGGCCCAAGATCAGCGGCCCCGACGAGCCCGCCGCCGATTTCCGCATCGCCGGGCCGGGGGAGCATGGCGTGCCGGGGCTGGTCGGCCTCTACGGCATCGAATCGCCGGGCCTTACCGCCTCGCTGGCGATCGCCGAGGCGGTCGCGGGCCTGCTCGGCAGCCCCGAGGAATCCGCATTCCCGCGCGCCGCGGCGGCGGGGTAGGATATCGGACGCAAACCGCAGGAGATCGCCCATGGCTGAGATCACCGCCCTCGCAAGTCGCGGCCAGGCCGCCGGCACCGCCGAGCGCGAGGCGCGCATCGCGCTCGCCGCCTGCTATCGGCTGATCGCGCATTTCGGCATGGACGACCTCGTCTACACCCATATTTCGGCGCGCGTGCCGGGCGAGCCGGGTCATTTCCTGATCAATCCCTACGGGCTGATGTTCCACGAGATCACCGCCTCCAGCCTGGTGAAGATCGACTATGACGGCACCATCGTCGAGGACACCGGCTATCCCGTGAACAAGGCCGGCTTCGTCATCCACAGCGCGCTGCACATGGCCCGGCCCGAGGTCAATTGCGTGCTGCACACCCACACCCGGGCCGGCATCGCCGTCTCCTGCCTCGAGGAAGGGCTGCTGCACATCAACCAGCATTCGGCGATGTTCTACGACCGCGTGGCCTATCACGACTACGAGGGCATCGCGCTCGATCTCGACGAGCGCGAACGGCTGGTGCGCGACATCGGCGACAAGCCGGCGATGGTGCTGCGCAATCACGGCCTGCTCACCGCCGGCCGCACCGTGCCGGAGGCCTTCACCCTGATGTACTATCTCGAGCAGTCCTGCCGCATCCAGATCGACCTGATGGCGGCCGGCGCCAAGCCGATCCGGCTCTCCGGCAACGTGCTGCAGCACACCGCCGAGCAGTTCACCGCCTCGCCGACGCCCTGCGGCGAGCGCGAATGGCCGGCGCTGCTGCGCCTGCTCGACGCCAAGGACCCGAGCTTCCGGAATTAGCCGCCGTAGCGCCGCCGATCGTCGAGGCGCGGGCCGCCCGGTCGGATGGCGGGCTGGCGAACCCCCGTTCCTTTGCTAGGCTGGCGGCGCAACAAGGCGGTGCTGCAATGCGGATCGGCGTACCCAAGGAAGTGAAGACGCATGAATACCGGGTCGGCCTGGTGCCCGGCAGCGTGCGCGAGGCGGTGCATCACGGCCATGAGGTGCTGGTCGAGAGCGGCGCCGGCGCCGGCATCGGCTTCGACGACCGCGCCTATGAGCGCGCCGGCGCGCGCATCCTGGCCGATGCCGACGCGGTCTTCGCCGCCGCCGAGATGATCGTCAAGGTCAAGGAGCCGCAGCCGGCCGAGATCGCGCGCCTCAGGCCCGGCCAGCTGCTGTTCACCTATCTCCATCTCGCCGCCGACCGGCGGCAGAGCGACGGCCTGCGGCACTCGGGCGCGGTCGGCATCGCCTACGAGACGGTGACCGATGCGCGCGGCGGGCTGCCGCTGCTGGCGCCGATGAGCGAGGTCGCCGGCCGCATGTCGATCCAGGTCGGGGCGCATTGCCTGGAGAAGGAGCAGGGCGGCATCGGCATCCTGCTCGGCGGCGTGCCCGGCGTCGCCGCCGCCAAGGTGGTGATCCTCGGCGGCGGCGTCGCCGGCACCAATGCCGCGCGCGTGGCGATGGGCATGGAGGCGCATGTCACGGTGATCGACCGCTCGCTGCCGCGGCTCTACGAGCTCGACATGCAGTTCGGCTCGCAGCTCCACACCCTGTTCTCGACCATGGAGAGCATCGAGCACGAGGTGCTGGCTGCCGATCTCGTCGTCGGCGCCGTGCTGGTGCCCGGCGCCGCGGCGCCGAAGCTGGTCAGCCGCGAGATGGTGCGGGCGATGAAGCCGGGCTCGGTGCTGGTCGACATCGCCATCGACCAGGGCGGCTGCTTCGCCACCAGCCGGCCCACCACCCATGCCGACCCGACCTATGTCGAGGAAGGCGTCATCCACTACTGCGTTACCAACATGCCGGGGGCGGTGGCGCGGACCTCCACTTTCGCGCTCAACAACGCCACGCTGCCCTTCGTGCTGGCGCTGGCGGACAAGGGCTGGCGCCAGGCGCTGGCCGACGACCCGCATCTGCGCGCCGGCCTCAACATCGAGGGCGGCCGCATCACCCACAAGGCGGTGGCCGAGGCGCTCGGCCTCGACTACACGCCGCCGGAGCGGGCGCTGGCCGGCTGACCCGGCGGATCGAACCGGCGCGCCGCGCGCCGACAGCGGAGTGAGGCTTGGGCGGCGTCTTCGATAACGCGACGGCGGAGGCGGTCTCGATCCTCGCCGAGGTGGTGCTGATCAATGTCGCGCTCTCCGGCGACAACGCCATCGTCGTGGGACTGGCGGCGGCCGGGCTGCCGCGGGTGCAGCGGCTGCGGGCGCTGTGGCTCGGCATCGCCGCGGCGACGCTGCTGCGCCTGCTCTTCGCCTTCGTCGCCACCACCCTGCTCGAGATCCTGGGCCTGCTGCTTGCCGGCGGGCTGCTGCTGCTGTGGGTCGCCTGGAAGCTCTGGCGCGAGGCGAGGAGCCAGGGCGGCGGCGCGGGGCCGGGCGGGGCCAAGAGCTTCGCCTCGGCGCTGTGGCAGATCGTCGTCGCCGACGTCTCCATGTCGCTCGACAACGCGCTGGCGGTGGCCGGGGCGGCGCTCGGGCACCCGATGATCCTCGCCGCCGGGCTGGTCATCTCGGTGCTGCTGATGGGCGCCGCCGCGGCGCTGCTCGCGCGGCTGCTGCAGCGCTATCGCTGGGTCGCCTATCTCGGGCTGCTGGTCATCGTCTATGTCGCGCTCGGGATGATCTGGTCCGGCGCCCGGGAGATCGCCGCGGCGATGGGCTGACCGCGACCGCCGATTGATCCGCGGGGCGGCCTATGGTAGTCGAAATAGAGGGGTCCGGCGCACAAGCACCGGAAATAGCGGAGGAAGACGACCATGCAGGACGACCGCAATGGTGCGCCCGGGCGCAATTCCTGGGCTCACTGGCTGCTCATCATTCCCTTTATCGCCGTGCTCTGGGTGCCGTTCTACAACTCGGTCGAGCCCAAATGGCAGGGCATCCCGTATTTCTTCTGGTACCAGTTCCTCTGGATCCTGATCAGCGCGGGGCTGACGGCGGCGGTCTATTTCCTGACCGAGCCGAAGAAATAGGCACGCGGCAATCGCGACAAGGGGGGATCGATCATGGCCGTGAACTGGGTAGCGCTCGTCGTCTTCGTCGTCTTCTTCGCCTTCGTCACTTTCCTGGGATTTGCCGCGGTGCATTGGCGGCGGGGCGATCTCGACCTGCTGCATGAATGGGGACTGGCCGGCGGCCGCTTCGGCACGCTGGTGACCTGGTTCCTGCTCGGCGGCGATCTCTATACCGCCTATACCTTCATCGCCGTGCCGGCGCTGGCCTATGGCAGCGGCGCGCTCGCCTTCTTCGCCGTGCCCTACACGATCGTGGTCTATCCCTTCGTCTTCATGGTGTTCCCGCGGCTGTGGTCGGTCGCCAGGCGTCACGGCTACATCACCGCCGCCGATTTCGTCCGCGGCCGCTACGGCAACAAATGGCTGGCGCTGGCGATCGCGGTCACCGGCATCCTCGCCACCATGCCCTACATCGCGCTCCAGCTCGTCGGCATCCAGGTGGTGATCGCCGGCATGGGCATCGAATCGACCGGGCTGCTCGGCGACCTGCCGCTGATCATCGCCTTCGTCATCCTCGCCGCCTTCACCTACACCAGCGGCCTCAGGGCGCCGGCGGCGATCGCCATCGTCAAGGATTTGATGATCTACATCACCGTGCTGGCGGTGGTCATCGTCGTGCCGATCCAGCTCGGCGGCTATGACAAGATCTTCGCCGCGGTGCCGGCGGCAAAGCTGACCCTGGCGGTTCCCGGCGCCAACACGCTGGGCAGCTACGGTGCCTATGCCACGCTGGCGCTGGGCTCGGCCTTCGCCCTCTTCCTCTATCCGCACTCGATCACCGGCGTGCTCAGCGCGTCGAGCCGCCACAACATCCGCCGCAACTCGGCGCTGCTGCCGGCCTACTCCTTCCTGCTCGGCCTCATCGCCCTGCTCGGCTTCATGGCGATCGCCGCCGGCGTCGGCGACGCGCCGGAGTTCAAGCCCTATTTCGCCCAGTACAAGGCGACCTTCGCCGTGCCGGCGCTGCTGCTGCACCAGTTCCCGGCCTGGTTCGTCGGCTTCGCCTTTGCCGCCATCGGCATCGGCGCGCTGGTGCCGGCGGCGATCATGTCGATCGCCGCCGCCAATCTGTGGACGCGCAACATCTACCGCGAGTTCATCAACCCCGTCTGCACGCCGCGGCAGGAGGCGCAGATGGCGAAATGGGTGTCGCTGGTCGTCAAGTTCGGCGCCCTCGTCTTCGTCCTCGGCCTCTCCTCGCAATACGCGATCTACCTGCAGCTGCTGGGCGGCGTGTGGATCATCCAGACGCTGCCGGCGGTGGTGCTGGGGCTCTACACCAAGTGGCTCAACCAGTGGGCGCTGCTGATCGGCTGGGCGGTGGGCATCGTCTGCGGCACCTGGATGGCGGCGAGCGTCAATTTCGCCGCGATCTACCCGGTGAAGCTCATGGGCTTCGTCGCGCCGGGCTACATCGCGCTGTGGACGCTGATCCTCAACCTCGCCGTCACCGTGGTGCTGACGGCGGTGTTCAACGCGCTGGGCGCCGCGCCGGCCGAGGATTCCACCTCGGCGGCCGATTACGTCTGACGGGGGAGGGCGGTCGGGCGGGGGCCTCGGCTCCCGCCGGCCGCTTCAGTGGAGGAGCCGGGGCAGCTCGGCGATGGCGTCGTCGATGAGCCGGCTGCGGCGGGCGGCGTCGAGCTCCTGCGCCAGCATCCGGCGCACCGCCGCCACCGCGAGATCGACCACGGTGTTGCGCACCTCGGCCGCGGCCTTGCTCTCGGCGAGCGCGATCTTCTCCAGCGCCTGCGCCTGCCGCCGCTCCAGCGCCGCGGCCAGCTCGCCCGCGGCCTGCGCCGCGGCGCGCTCGGCCTCGCCGCGCGCCAGCGCCACGATCTGCTCGGCCTCCTTGAGCGCGTCGCGCTGCTTGCGCTGATACTCGCCCAGCATGCGCTGGGCGTCCTCGCGCAGCCGGCGCGCCTCGTCGAGCTCCGCCTTGATCTTGGCGGCGCGGCTGTCGAGCGCGCCGGCCACCATCGGCGACGCCTTCCAGGCGATGCCGAGGAAGCCGATGATGACCGCGATCGAGACGAAGAATTCGGGATTGCCGATGATCTCGTGCATCAGGAGCGCTCCCGCATCACGGCGTCGACCGCGGCGGCCGCGCCGGCGCCGTCGAGCGCGCCGCCGGCAAGCCGGGCGGCGGCGGCGCGCGCCACCTCGACCGCCATGTCGCGCAAATCGGCCATCGCCGCGTTCTTCGCCTGGGCGATGCGCCGTTCCGCGGCGGCGGTCTCGGCGGCGAGCTTCTCCGCCGTCTGGCGCTGGCGCTCGGCCGCGTCGGCGTTGAGCCGGTCGGTCGTCTCCTTCAGCGTCAGCTGCGCCTGCTGGCGCGCCTCGCTCAAGGCGCGCTCATAGGCGGCGATCACCGCCTCGGCCTCGACCTTCATCTGCTGCGCCTTCTCGAGGTCGCCCTCGATCGCCTGATGGCGCGCCTCGAGCACGCGGCTGATGCGCGGCAGCCCGAGCTTCGCCATCAGCAGGTAGAGCACGATGAAGGTGATCGCCAGCCAGATGAGCTGGGGCGGGAAGGTGGCGAGGTCGAGTTGCGGCATGGCCTGGCGCGCGCCTTGCGGCGCGCCCCGTCCTCAGAAGACGAAGAGGATGAGGAAGGCGATGGCGAGGCCGAAGAGCCCGGTCGCCTCGGCGAGCGCGAAGCCCAGGAAGGCGAAGGGCGTGACCTGCGCCGCCGGGTTGCGCGCCAGCGAGTTGATGAGCGCCGCGAAGACATTGCCGATGCCGATGCCGGCGCCGACCAGTGCGATGCAGGCGAGGCCTGCGCCGATCATTTTTGCAGATGCAACATCCATGTTCTGTCCCCTGGGTTGATGGGTTACGGATCGCGCGGCCGCCGCCTCAATGGAGATGGAGGGCGTCGGCCAGGTAAAGGCAGGTGAGAATGGCGAAGACGTAGGCCTGCAGCACCGCGACCAGCACTTCGAGCAGCACCAGCGCCACGTCGACGGCCAGCGGCAGCACGCCGGCCAGCCCCAGCGCGGTGACGAAGCCGGCGAAGATCACCAGCATGGTGTGCCCCGCCATCATGTTGGCGAAGAGCCGGATCGACAGCGTGAAGGGCCGGATGAAATACGACAGCACCTCGATCGGCACCAGCAGCAGCAGCAGCACCGGCGGCACGCCGTGCGGCACGAACAGGCTGAGGAAGCGGAAGCCGTGCTTGGCGATGCCGATGATGGTGACGCCGACGAACACCACCGCGGCCAGCGCGAAGGTGACGATGATGTGGCTGGTGAAGGTGAAGCTGTAGGGCACGAGGCCCAGCAGGTTGCCGAGCAGGATGAAGGTGAAGAGGCTGAAGACGAAGGGCAGGTAGGGCCGCGCGTCGTGCCCGGCGTTGCTGTCGATGAGATTGTGGGCGACGAACTCGTAGAGCATCTCGCTGACCGACTGCCAGCGCCCCGGCACCAGCGCGGCGTTGCGCGTGCTCAGCAGCACGAAGCCGGTGATGAGCACCACCGCCACCGACATCAGCAGCGCCGAATTGGTGTAGGAGGCGTCGATGCCGCCGATATGGATCGGGATCAGGCGCTCGATCGTGAACTGGTGCAGCGGGTTCTCTGTAGCCACGTCACTCCTCGTCCTCGTCCTCGTCCTCGCCCGGCCGGTCCGGAGCCGTCTCCGTCGCCTGGTGATAGCCCATCGCCATACCCATTCCCGCCACCGCGCGCCAGACGTTCAGCATGCCGGCCGCGACGCCGAGGAAGAAGAACAGGATCATTCCCCAGGGCCGCGTGCCGAGCCAGCGATCGCAGGCCCAGCCGATGGCGGTGGCGACGACGATGGCGACCACCAGTTCCAGCCCGATGCGGAGCGCAACGCCGAGCGCGCTTTGAGAGACGCCCGCTCCGCCCCGGGGATTCCCGGAAGCGCCTTGCTGCCGCTCGCGACGTGCCCGGCCGAGCCGCTGTTCCAGGTCCCGCAAGGGCTCCTGCGTGTCGCGTTCGTCCATCGGCGAACCGCCCGCAAAACTGAGAAAGACGCCCCCGCGCCCCGGCCACCGCAGGGCCGAAACGGCGCGCACCTTACGGGCGGGTCCGGGGGGTGTCAAGGGACGCGCGGGCGGGGATCGCGCGGGGAGTGGACGCTGCCGGCCGCGGATGGGCACGATGAGCCCCTCTCCGCCCCATTGGGGCGGAGAGGTTGGGTGAGGTGGGGCTGGCAATGCCGTTGAGAGCGAGAACAGAAATCGCGCGGCGCCTGCGCCGGGACGCGACGGATGTCGAGAAGATACTTTGGCGAGCCTTGCGCGAGCGGGTGGTGCCATGGAAGTTCCGCCGGCAGCATCCGATCGGACGGCGCATCGCCGACTTCGCCTGTGCCGCGCGCAAGCTGGCGATCGAGCTCGATGGGGGGGCAGCACGGCGACCGGATCGAGGCGGACGACCGGCGTACCGCCGAACTCGCGCGCCACGGCTATCGCGTCATCCGGTTTTCGAACCATGAGGTGCTCGAGAACCTCGACGGTGTGCTGGAGACCATCCGCCATGCGGTTGAAGCGCCCCCACCTCACCCGGCCTCTCCGCCCCCAGGGGCGGAGAGGAGAAGATTTTGACCGGGTTACTTGAGGTTGCTAGGCGGTCCGCCGCAGCTCCTGGGCGCGCTGGAGGTCGACCGAGACGAGCTGGGAGACGCCGCGCTCGCCCATGGTGACGCCGAACAGGCGATCCATCCGCGCCATGGTCAGGCGGTGATGGGTGATGATCAGGAAGCGCGTCTCGGCGCTCTCGGCGATCTCCTCGACCAGCGTGCAGAAGCGGTCGACATTGGCGTCGTCCAGCGGCGCGTCGACCTCGTCCAGCACGCAGATCGGCGCCGGGTTGGTGAGGAACACGGCAAAGAGCAGCGCCAGCGCGGTGAGCGCCTGCTCGCCGCCCGACAGCAGCGACATCACCTGCAGCCGCTTGCCCGGCGGGCTGGCCATGATCTCGAGACCGGCCTCGAGCGGGTCGCGCGTCTCGTCGCCGTCCTCGCCCTTGTCGAGGGTGAGATAGGCGCGGCCGCCGCCGAACAGGCGGGTGAAGAGCTGGGTGAAATGCTCGTTGACCTCGGCGAAGGCGGCGAGCAGCCGCTCGCGCCCCTCGCGGTTGAGCGCCGAGATGCCCTCGCGCAGCCGCGCGATGGCGCCGATGAGATCCTCGCGCTCGTGGTTGAGCGCGCCGTGGCGCTCCTCGATCTCGGTCGCCTCGGCCTCGGCGACGAGGTTGACCGGGCCCATGCCGTCGCGCTCGCGCACCAGGCGCTGCAGGCGCGCATCGGCCTCGGCCGCGGCCGGCAGCTCCTCGTCCTCGGGGATCTCGGCGGCGGCGAGGATGGCGTCGGGGGCGCAGTCGAGCCGCTCGGCGACGCGCTCGCCGACGGCCTTCACCGCATATTCCGCCTGCTCGCGCGCGGCCTCGCAGCGCACCCGCTCCTCGCGCGACTGCGCCAGCACGGCATCGGCCGCCTTGCTCGCCTTCTCCGCCTCGGCGAGCCGCGTCTCGCCCTCGGCCAGCGCGTCGCCGGCGGCGTTGCGCCGCGCGGTCGAGGCGGCGATGGTGTCGGCGAGCTTCGCGCGCTGCTCGGCGATCTCCGCCGGCCGGCGGTCGAGCCGCTCGATCTCGGCGGCGATCTCGACGCGGCGCTGCTCCAGCGTGGCGCGCTGGCGCGCCGCCGCCTCGGCGCGGGTCTGCCAGGATTGCGCCTCGTTGCCGATGGCGGCGAGCCGCGCGGCGCGCGCCTGCGCCTCGCGCAGCAGCCGGTCGTGCTCGGCCTGGGCGGCGCCCTGCACGGCGCGGCGCTCGGCGAGAAGCGTGCGCAGCCGGTGCGTCTCGTCGCGGCCGAGCGCGGGATCGGGCAGCGCCGCGAGGCCTTCGGCGGCGTCGCGCGCCCGCGCCTCGGCCTCGCCGAGATCGAGCGCCAGCCGCTCGGCGCTCTCGGCGAGCCCGGCCAGGCGCGAGGCGGTGGCCGCGACCTTGCGGCGGAGATCGGCGTCGCGCTCCTGCGCCTGGGCCAGCGCCGCGAGCGCCGCGCGCATCGCCTGGCGCTCGGCGCGCTCGCTCTCGCTCGCCTGCTGCTCGGCGCGCTTCAGGGCGTCGAATTCGGCGCTGCGCGTCGCCGCCTCGCGCTCGGCCACGCGCAGCTCCTCGCCGAGCTCGGCAAGGCGGTTGCGCTGGCGCAGCCGCTGGCCCGCCGCGGTCGGCGTGCCGACGGCGCGGCGGAAGCCGTCCCAGCGCCACAGCCCGCCGTCGCGGGTGACGAGGCGCTGGCCGGGGACGAGATCCTTCTGCAGCCGCTCGGCCGCGGCGGCGTCGGCGACGACGCCGATCTGCGCCAGGCGCCGCGCCAGCGCCGGCGGCGCGGTGACATGCTCGGCCAGCGGCCGCGCGCCGCCCGGCAGGGCCAGCGCATAGGCATAGGCCGGGAGCGAGCGCCAATGCGACGGCGCCTCGGTCTCGACCGGGGCGGCGAGATCGTCGCCCAAGGCGGCGCCCAGCGCCGCCTCGTAGCCGGGCTCGACCTGGACGCGGTCGATGATCGGCGACCAGCGCTTGTCGCTCGCCGCCGCCAGCAATTCGGTGAGCGCCTGGATCTCGGCGCGCAGCTTGGCGCGGCGCGCATCGGCCGCCTGCATCGGGCCGCGCGCCGCCTGCTCGGCGGCCTGCGCCTCGCGCAGGGTTTCCGCCGCCGTCTCCGAGGCGGCGCGGGTGCGCTCGACCTCGGCCTCGGCGGCAGCCAGCGCCGCGGCCGCCGCCTCGCTCACCGCGGCGGCGATCGCCTCGGCCTCGATCTGGGCGCGCTGGCGCGCGATCTCGTCCTGGCGCTGGGTCAGCCGCGCCCGGCGCTCGTTGGACTCCTGCTGCTGGCGCAGCAGCGCGGCGCGCCTCGCCTCGTCGGCGGCGACCTGCTGGGTGAGCCGCGTCAGCTCGGCATCGAGCGCCGCGACCTCGGCGACGGCGGCGGCCAGCGCGGCGGCGGCATCGTGCTGCGCCGCCTGCTCCTGCGCCTGCGCGCCGAGGATGGCCTGGCGCTCCTCCTCGATCCGCGCCAGCGCGGCGCGGGCGTCGGCGGCGAGTTCCTCTTCGCGCAGCAGATCGGCGGCGAGCTGCGTGCCGCGCTGCGCCGCCGCCTCGCGCGCCGCGGCGACGCGGCGCTCCTCTTCCTCGAGCGCCTGGCGCGCCAGCAGCAGCCGCTGCAGCTCGGCGCCGGCGGCGGCCTCGCTCTGGCGCAGCGCCGGCAGTTCGCCGGCGGCCGCCTCGCGGGCGCGCTCGGCGGCCAGCGCCGCGGCGGTGTGGTCGGCGACCAGGCGCTCGGCGGCGCGCAGCCGCTCGGCGGCGGCCTCGAGCTCGCTGTTCGCCGCCTGCCATTGGCGGTGCAGCAGCACCGCCTCGGCGCGGCGGATGTGGTCGGAGAGCCGGCGATAGCGCTGCGCCTGGCGCGCCTGCTTCTTGAGCGCCTCGAGCTGCGTCTGCATCGTCGCCAGCACGTCGTCGAGCCGCGTCAGGTTGCCCTCGGCCGCCTTGAGCCGCAGCTCCGCCTCGTGGCGCCGCGAATGCAGCCCGGCGATCCCCGCCGCCTCCTCGAGCAGGCCGCGGCGCTCCACCGGCTTGGCGTTGATGATGGCGCCGATGCGGCCCTGGCTCACCATCGCCACGGAATGGGCGCCGCTGGCGACGTCGGCGAAGAGCAGCTGCACGTCGCGCGCGCGCACCTCCTTGCCGTTGACGCGATAGCCGGAGCCCTCGCCGCGCTCGATGCGGCGCACCACCTCGATCTCGTCATACTCGTTGTAATGCGCCGGCGCGCCGCGCAGGCTGTTGTCGAGATGCAGGCTGACCTCGGCGACGTTGCGCGGCGGCCGCGTCGTGGTGCCGCCGAAGATGACGTCGTCCATCTCGCCGCCGCGCATGCGCTTGGCCGAGGTCTCGCCCATCACCCAGCGCAGCGCCTCCACCAGATTGGACTTGCCGCAGCCGTTGGGCCCGACGATGCCGGTCATGCCCGATTGGATGGCCAGCTCGGTGGGGTCGACGAAGGATTTGAAACCGCTCAGTCGAAGCTTCGAAAAATGCACGTGGCGATCACCCGTCTGTGGCGAGTCCTAGCTCTTGGGCAGTGCCGCGGTCAGCAGCTGGTTGAAGACCTCGTAGGGCTGCGCGCCGTTCTTCTCCGGCGGCGGCTTCACCCCGTTGATGAAGAAGGTCGGCGTGCTGTCGACGCCGCTCTTCTGCGCCGCATAGGCGGTGGCGACGACCTGGTTCTCGACCGATTTGTCGGCGAGGCAGCTCTTGACCTTGTCCTCGCCGAGGCCGGCCAGCCGTGCGATGCCGGCCAGCGCCTGATCGGGGTCGGCCGCCCGCATCCACGAGTTCTGGCTCTGGTAGAGCGTCTCGATGAAGGCGTAGTAGCGGTTGCCGGGCACGCAGCGCGCCAGCATCGCCGCGCGCAGGTCGACCTGGTTCAGCGGGAAGACGCGGAAGACCAGCCGGGCCTTGCCGGTGTCGATCCAGTTCTTCTCGATGTCGGGCAGCGTGGCGTGCGCGAACTCGGCGCAATGCGGGCAGGTCAGCGAGCCGTATTCGATGATGGTGACCGGGGCGTCGGCCTTGCCCAGCACGTGGTCCTGCTCGCCCACCGCCGGCGGCGGCTGCGGCGGCTGTGCCTCGTCGGCCCGCGCCGGCGCGGGGGCGCTGGCGAGCAATGCGGCCGCAAGCAAAAAAGCGGCCCGGGTCAACCACATCTGACGCATCGTCCTCTCCACACCACTAGATGTTGATGCTACGGCCTCGCGTTCGGCAATGCAAGGCGCCGACACGGAACTGCCGTCATTCCGGCGCGTCGTCGGTGCCGATCACCGCCTCGCCCAGACGCTGCAGCGCCGCCTTGAGCGCGGCATCGTCGATCGCCGCCAGCCGCCGGTCAAGCGATTGACGTTCCTCGGCTTTGAGCGGCCGGCGGTGCGGCGGGGGCGGCGCCGCCGGCTGCGCCGGCGGGCCCTGCTTCAGCGCGAGTCGCGCCACCGCGCGATAGCCGAAGAAGGCGTTGATGCGCTCCACCAGCACCGGCTCGCGGTGCTGCACCTCCAGCGCCAGGCCGGGGGCGACTCGCAGATGCAGCGTGCCCTCGCGCCGCTCGCCCTGCGGGAAGCTGAGCCGCTCGGGGCTCACCCCGGCGGCCAGGGTCTCGCCGATGATCGCCGGCCACTGCGCCACCAGCTGCGCCTCGGCGAAGCCGCGCTTGCCCAGCGCCGCGCCGGCGATCTTGGGGATTTCCGCCGCGATCGCGCGCAGCCGGCCGCGCCGCTGTTCCGCCATTCCCGACCTCCCGGCCGCCGGCCCGAGTCCCGGACATCGGCTGCCGCCATGCGCCGCGCGGGGATTTGGATTGGTCCGACGAGCATGACCCGGACGATTTGGAAAACGCGTGTATCATCCGTCAGCTGCGACACTCTAACCCCTCGCGGGCGCCGCCGCCACGGGGGCCGGTGAGGCAATTCCCGGGCATGGCGCGGCGGAACGATGTATCCTCCCGCGCGCATGTCCCGCTCCCGCGCCGCCAAGGCGGCAACCGTCGCCGACGAGGTCGAACTCTGCGACCTGCCGCAGCGGCTGCTCGCCTGGTATGACGGCCACCGCCGCACCCTGCCGTGGCGGGCGAAGCCGGGCGAGCGCGCCGATCCCTACCGCGTCTGGCTCAGCGAGATCATGCTGCAGCAGACCACGGTGGCGACCGTGGCGGGGTATTTTGCCGCCTTCACCGCGCGCTGGCCCGATCTCGCGGCGCTGGCTGCGGCCTCGCTCGACGAGGTGCTGCATGCCTGGCAGGGGCTGGGATACTACGCCCGCGCGCGCAACCTGCATGCCTGCGCCCGGGCGGTGATGGCGCGCCATGGCGGGCGCTTCCCCGAGGACGAGGCGGAACTGCGCGCTCTTCCGGGGATCGGCGACTACACCGCGGCGGCGGTGGCGGCGATCGCCTTCGACCGGCGCGCCACCCCGGTCGACGGCAATGTCGAGCGCGTCATGGCGCGGCTCTTCGCCCATGCCGAGCCGCTGCCCGAGGCGAAGCCGGCGCTCCGGCGCCTGGCCGCGACCTTGACCCCCGCGTCGCGCGCCGGCGACTACGCGCAGGCGGTGATGGATCTCGGCGCCACCCTCTGCACGCCCAGGAAGCCCAAATGCATCCTCTGTCCCTGGCGCGAGCCCTGCCGCGCCCGCGCCGAGGGCATCGCCGAGGCGCTGCCGGCGCGCCGCGCCAGATCGCCAAAGCCGCTGCGCCGCGGCGTCGCCTTCTGGGCGGTGCGCGCCGACGGCGCGGTGCTGCTGCGCAAGCGGCCGGAGAAGGGGCTCCTGGGCGGCATGATGGAGGTGCCCTCGACGCTGTGGCGCGAAGCGGAATGGACCGAAATGGAGGCGCGGGCGGCGGCGCCGGTGAAGGCGCGCTGGCGGCTGCTGCCGGGGGTGGTGCG
>DAHUYF010000081.1 GCA_027315365.1 Rhodospirillales bacterium
CGGTGATCGTGTTGCGATGGATCTGGCGGTCCATGTTTTTCGCCATGGTGGCCAGCGCCCGCTCCAGCGCGTCCGCCTTTACGTCCGCCAGGACCACCGGCAGGCCGGCGAGCGCGCAGACATGCGCGATGCCGTTGCCCATCTGGCCGGCGCCGACGACGCCCATGCGGGCAATCTCGGGCGTGACCAGCAGCGCCTGGGGGGCTGCCGGTGCCGGCTTCACGTCCATGCTCATGGTCAGGCGCGCTCCAGCTCCGCCGCCAGTTCGGGCAGCGCGGTGAACAGGTCGGCCACCAGGCCATAGTCGGCGACCTGGAAGATGGGCGCTTCCTCGTCCTTGTTGATCGCCACGATCACCTTGCTGTCCTTCATGCCGGCAAGGTGCTGGATGGCGCCGGAAATGCCGACGGCGACATACAGGTCCGGGGCGACGATCTTGCCGGTCTGCCCGACCTGGTAGTCGTTGGGCACGAAGCCGGCATCGACCGCGGCGCGCGAGGCGCCGACCGCGGCGCCGAGCTTGTCGGCGAGGCTCTCCAGCAGCTTGAAATTGTCGCCCGACTGCATGCCGCGCCCGCCCGAGACGATGACCCGCGCGCTGGTGAGCTCCGGCCGCTCGGATTTCGACAGTTCGGCGCCGACGAAGCGCGACAGGCCGGCCGAGGCGGCGCCGGCCACCGGCTCGATCGCCGCGCTGCCGCCGGCGGCGGCGGCGGCGGGAAACGCCGTGCCGCGCACGCTGATGACCTTGATCTTGTCCTTCGACTGCACGGTGGCGAGCGCGTTGCCGGCATAGATCGGCCGCACGAAGGTGTCGGGCGAGACCACGC
This sequence comes from Rhodospirillales bacterium, assembly GCA_027315365.1. Classification (GTDB taxonomy): domain Bacteria; phylum Pseudomonadota; class Alphaproteobacteria; order ATCC43930; family CGMCC-115725; genus DAHUYF01. Next base: position 831 of record DAHUYF010000081.1, read on the forward strand.
CGGCGATGTCGGAGATCTGCGCCACGTCGAGCAGCGCCGCGACGCGCGGCAGGAAGTTCTTGCCGAAGGTACTGGCCGGCGCCAGCACATGGCTGTAATCGGGCGCGAGCTTCACCGTGAGCGCGGCGATGTCCTCGGCGAGCGGATGCTCCAGCGCCGGCGTGTCGGCGAGCAGCACCTTGGTCACGCCCGCGACCTTGGCTGCGGCCTCGGCGGCGGGCCGCGCGTTGGCGCCGGCGACCAGGATGTGGATGTCGCCGCCGATCGCCTGCGCCGCGGCGACGGCGTTGAGGGTCGAGGATTTGAGCGTCTTGTTGTCGTGCTCGGCGACGACGAGGAGAGCCATCAGATCACCCGTGCTTCGTTCTTGAGCTTGTCGACGAGTTCCTGCACCGACGCGACCTTGCGGCCGCCCTGTCGCTTGGCCGGCTCCTCGACCTTCAGCGTCACCAGCCGCGGCGCGACATCGACGCCGAGCGCCTCGGGGGTGACCTGCTCGATCGGCTTCTTCTTCGCCTTCATGATGTTGGGCAGCGAGGCGTAGCGCGGCTCGTTGAGCCTGAGGTCGGTGGTCATCACCGCCGGCAGCTTGAGTTCGACCGTCTCGAGGCCGCCGTCGATCTCGCGCGTCACCAGCGCCTTTTCCGCCTCGAGCTTGAGCTTCGAGGCGAAGGTGCCCTGCGCCCAGCCCAGCAGCGCCGCCAGCATCTGTCCGGTCTGGTTGCTGTCGTCGTCGATCGCCTGCTTGCCGAGGATGACGAGTTGCGGCTGCTCCTTCGCGGCGATCGCCTTGAGCAGCTTGGCGACGGCGAGCGGCTGCAGCTCGGCGTCGCTCAGCACATGGATGCCGCGGTCGGCGCCCATGGCGAGTGCGGTGCGGATGGTCTCCTGGCAGGACTGCGGCCCCATCGAGACGGCGATGATTTCGCTGGCGGCGCCCGCCTCCTTGAGGCGCACCGCCTCCTCGACGCCGATCTCGTCGAACGGGTTCATCGACATCTTGACGTTGGCGGTCTCGACGCCGGTCTTGTCCGGCTTGACGCGAATTTTGACGTTGTAGTCGATCACTCGCTTGACGGCGACGAGGACTTTCATGGCTGGCCTTGGTCAGAGCCGCATGCTGCGGCGCGGCGGGGAATTGTGCACGCGCACAACGCGAAGGCAAGTATTTCTGTCATGACGGGGTCATCGATGGGCCCCCGGCCGCCACAGCACGTCGCGCGCGCCCTTGTCGTTGACGTGGCGGCTCAGCACGAAGAGGTGGTCGGAGAGCCGGTTGAGGTATTTCAGCGCTTCCGGGTTGAGCGTCTCGCGCCGGGCCAGTTCGGCGACCAGCCGCTCCGCCCGGCGCACCACGGTGCGCGCCAGATGGAGATGCGCGGCGCAGGCGGTGCCGCCCGGCAGCACGAAGCTGTCGAGCGGCTTGAGCTCGGCGTTCATCGTGTCGATCTCGCTTTCGAGCCGCGCCACCTGGCTCGCCAGGATGCGCAGCTCCGGCTTGCCGCCGCCGCCCTCCGGCGTGCAGAGATCGGCGCCGAGATCGAAGAGATCGTTCTGGATGCGCGCCAGCGCGGCATCGACCGCCGCTTCGGCGTGCAGTCGCGCCAGGCCGATCGCGGCGTTCGCTTCATCCACCGTGCCATAGGCGGCGACCCGCAGATCCTGCTTGGCGACGCGGCTGCCGTCGCCCAGCGAGGTCTCGCCGCCATCGCCGCCCCTGGTGTAGATGCGCGTCAGCCGGACCATCAGCGATGCCGGAACAGCAGCATGAACGCGGCGAAGAGCAGCAGCGCCAGCGCCTGCAGGATGACGCGCGACTGCATCAGCTTGTTCGAGCGCCGCGGGTTGTCGCCGCGCGCCATGTTGATGACGCCGAGGCCGAGCGCGCCCAGCGCGCCGAGCATGGCGAGAAGAACCAGGATCGGGAAGACATACGCCATGGAGGCTATATAGCGCCGTCCGCGCCCGCCGCCCAGGGCAGCCTCCCGGCTGCGACCGAAGCAAGAACATTGACGAATCAATTCTCGCAACTATACATAGCCGGCCTTGAGCCGAACACTGATGGCTTGTCATGTCCGCCCTGGGGGCCGGGGCGGTCGGGCTGGGAGGGGGCTGGCAGCATGGTCGCGAGCGCGGGATTGCCGCGGGACTGCGACGCCCGGGTGCGGCGTGTCTTCGAATACTGGCGCGCGATCCGCCCGGCGGAGGATCGCCTGCCCGGTCGGCAGCATCTTGATCCCGGCGACCTCGCGGAAGTGCTGCGCTGGCTCTGGCTCGTCGACGTCCAGCGCGAGCCGCTGCGCTTCCGCTATCGGCTGATCGGCACCGGCCATCGCGAGGTGCTCGGCGTCGATCTCACCGGCAAATGGATCGATGACGCCTTCGCCCATTTCCCCCGCATGCCGGGATACGCCGACTTCGTCGCCGCTCTTGGCGGCGAGGTGCGCCATCGCCGCGGCGCCCCGGAAATTCCGGTCGGCGAGAAATACGTGGCGCGGGAGCGGTTGCTGCTGCCGCTGGCGCGCGACGGCGCCACCGTCGACATGCTGCTCGGCGTCAGCGTCTACACCCGCGCCGACGGCACGGTGGCGTAGCCGTCACGCGGGCCGGCGCCGCGCCACGGCGCGCACCTTGCGCGGGGCGGCCTGCCAGATGGCGAGCGCCGAGACCAGGCTGCAGAGGATGGCGATCCAGAAGGCCGGCGCGTAGCTGCCGGTGAGGTCGTGCAGCGCGCCGGCGGCATAGGGGCCCGCGGCGCCGCCGGTGATCGAGGCCAGCATCAGCGTGCCGAAGATCGTGCCGTACTGCCGGCCCTCGAAGATCTCGGCCGGGATGGCGCCGATCACCGAGGTGAGGCCGTAACCCAGCACGCCCTGCGCCGCGATCATCAGCCAGAGCAGCGGCGGCGCCGGCCAGCGCGGCAGCAGCAGCAGGCAGAGATAGCACAGCGCGAAGCCGGCGCAGCCGACCGTCCATACCCATTCCCGGCCGATGCGGTCGGAGAGATGGCCGAGCGCGATCTGGCCGGGGATGCCGGCGAGGCTGACCAGGCCGAGCGCCCAGGCAGCGTCGCCGGCGCCGAAGCCGATTTCGACGAGGTATTTCGTCTGGTGCACCTGCACCGCGTACCAGGCGAACAGCGCGCAAAAATAGCCCAGCGCGATCCACCAGAAGCGCGCCGTGCCGAGCGCCCGGCCGAGCGTCCAGTCGGTCGCGGCCCAGCCGGGATCGACCACCGTCGGCTGCCGCCGCGCCATGCCGCCGGACGCGCCGCTATCGCCGTCCGCCGCCAGGCCGAGTTCCGCCGGCCGGCGCCGCAGCAGCAGGTTGAGCGGCGCCAGCACCACCAGCACCATCACCCCCATCGCCCAGCAGGCGCCGCGCCATCCCTGATGCAGGATGACGCTCTGCAGCCAGGGCAGCAGGACGATCGAGCCGACACCGACGCCGGAGAAGGCGATGCTCATGGCAAGGCCGCGCCGTGCCACGAACCAGTTTGGCAGGAACAGCGCCTGGCCGGTATAGCCCAGGCAGACGCTGCCGCCGCCGACCAGCACGCCGAGCGTGGCGTAGAGCTGCCACGGCCGCTCGACCAGCGTCGCCAGCAGGAGCCCGGCCGCCATCGCGGCGACGCCGAGTTCCATCACCACCAGCGGCCCGCGCCGGTCCATCAGCCGCCCGAGCGCCGGGCTCAGCACCGCCGAGACGAGAAAGCCGAACGAGAACGCGCCGGCAGTGACGCCGCGCTCCCAGCCGAACTCGGCGAGGATCGGCGGAAACAGCAGCGAGAAGGCGGTGCGCGCATTGACCCCGATGGCCATGGTGACGAAGGCGACGGCGACGACCACCCAGCCGTAGAAGAAGGGCAGGCGGCGCGCGGCGGATGCGGGGAGCGAAATCATGCCGGCCAGTGTCGCCGCCGCGGCGTGCCGAGGCAATTACCTCGAAGGTCGTCGCGCGCCGGCGCGGCCTTGTCGCATCGGCCGAATTGCGCCATCTTCCCGCGTCACCAACCAGGAAGGCGAGGATCGGATGAGCCTGGCTGCGACCGCCCGCATGCCCTTTGCCCCGCCGGTGGTGGACCGGCTCTCGGTCCGCGTCGTCGTCGATTCCCATTACGAGCGGTTCCTGCCGAAGGCGACGCACCCGGTCGTTGCCATCGAGCATGTCGGCGAGCTTCCCGGCCGCCAGATGACCACGCTCGCCGGCGAATGGGGGCTGTCGCTCCACCTCGCCTCCGAGCAGGGCGGCGCCACGGCGCAGTATCTCCTCGATTTCGGCTTCACGCCGGAGATCATCAACCGCAATTTCGCGCTGCTCGACATCGACGCCGCGAAGATCGACGGGCTGATCCTCAGTCACGGTCACCGCGACCATTACGGCGGCATGGTCGGTTTCGTGAACCAGCACCGGACCGCGATGCGCTCCGACCTCGCGCTCTATATCGGCGGCGAGACGATCTTCCGCGAGAAATGGCTGACGCCGCGCGCCGACAAGCCGCCGGTCTCCTGGGGCGCGCTCGACCGCATCGCGCTCACGGCGCAGAACGTCGTGCCGGTCTGCTGCGGCACGCCGCAGGCGCTGCACGGCCCCTTCACCACCGGCCGGATCGAGCGCACCTCCTTCGAGGCGGTGACCGGCGGCACCAGGGTCAGGGCAGACGAGCACTTCACCGAGGCCGAGCGGCGCGGCCAGCTGGTGCTCGACGAGCACGCCGACGAGCACGGCACCTGCTACATCGTCCAGGGTCGCGGCCTGGTGGTGATCTCGTCCTGCGGCCACACCGGCATCGTCAACACGGTGCGCACCGCGATGAAGGTCGCAAATGTCGACAGGCTCCATGCGGTGATCGGCGGATTCCATCTCGGGATGGCGCCGATGGACTACGTCGCGCACACCGTCGACGCGCTCGAGGCGCTGAAGCCCGACGTCGTGGTGCCGATGCATTGCACCGGCGCCAATTTCATCGAGGCGATGCGCCGCCGCATGCCCGACCGCATCGTCGCTTCTAATCTCGGCAGCCGCTTCACCTTCGGCGTGTAGCGCTCGCTCGGTTCGGTTTGGATCGCGTCTTCGCGATCCGTCGGCGCGCCGCTACGCCCCCTCCAGCGCCCGCAGCACCGCATCGCCCATGCCGCGCGTGCCGACCGGCGTGCCACCCTGCTGCATGATGTCGCGCGTGCGCACGCCGGTCGCCAGCGCCGCGGCGACGGCGCGCTCGAGCCGGGCGGCGGTGTCGGGCGCGTCCAGCGTGAGGCGGAGCGCCAGGGCGAGGCTCAGGATCGCGCCCAGCGGATTGGCGATGTCCCGGCCGGCGATGTCGGGGGCGGCGCCGTGGACGGGCTCGTAGAGCGCCGCGCGGCGGCCGTCGGCGCGCCGGGGCCCGAGCGAGGCCGAGGGTAGCATGCCGAGCGAGCCCGCCGCCATCGCGGCCGCGTCCGACAGGATGTCGCCGAACATGTTGTCGGTGAGCAGCACGTCGAACTGGCCGGGCGCGCGCACGATCTGCATGGCGCAATTGTCGACCAGCATGTGCGTCAGCTCGACATCGGCGAACTCGGCCGCGTGCAGCGCCGCCACCTCCTCCCGCCAGAGCTGGCCCGCCTCCATCACATTGGCCTTGTCGACCGAGCAGAGGCGCCCGCTTCGCGTGCGCGCCAGTTCGAACCCGAAGCGCGCGATGCGGCGGATCTCGCCCGAGGTGTAGACATGCGTGTTGACGCCGCGCCGCTCGCCGCCGGGCAGCGTCTCGATGCCGCGCGGCTCGCCGAAATAGAGCCCGCCCGACAGCTCGCGCAGCACGATGAAGTCGACCCCCGCGAGCACGCGGTTCTTCAGCGACGACGCCTCGGCCAGCGCCGGCAGGGCCACGATCGGGCGCAGATTGGCGAAGAGGTCGAGGCGCTTGCGGATGCGCAGCAGATTGCCCTGGCGCCGCGCCTCGGCGGGCAGCGCATCGTAGTCCGGGCCGCCGGTGGCGCCGAACAGGATGGCGTCGGCGCTTTCGAGCGCGGCGGCCGTCGCCTCGGGCACGGTCCGGCCGGTGCGCCGCCACGCTTCGGCGCCATAGAGCGCCTCGCGCGTCTCGATCGCCAGGCGCTCGTCTGCGACCAGCCGGTCGAGCACGCGCCGCACTTCGGCCATCACCTCGGGGCCGATGCCTTCGCCGGCGATGAACACGACCTGCCGGGCGTTGCTCATCGCTGCTCCACCGCCCAGAGCCACGGCCGCTCGGCGCGGTCGCGCGCCTGGAAGGCGGCAATCTCGGCCTCGTGCTGCAGGCTGAGGCCGATATCGTCGAGCCCGTCGATGAGCTTGCGCCGCCTGAGCCCGTCGATGGCGAAGCCGGTCTCGGCGCCGTCGGGCGCGATCACCACCTGCCGCAGCAGGTCGACCGTCACCTGGTTGTGCTCGGGATCGGCCTCGACTTGGCGGGCGATCGCCAACACGGTCGTTGCCGGCAGCGCCACCGGCAGCACGCCGTTCTGGAAGCAGTTGTTGAAGAAAATGTCGCCGAAGCTCGGCGCCAGCACGGCGCGCAAGCCGCGCTGCTGCAGCGCCCAGACCGCGCCCTCGCGCGAGCTGCCGCAGGCGAAATTGTCGAGCGCCAGCAGGATGCCGGCGCGGCGATAGGGCTCGCGGTTGAGGACGAAGCCGGGATCCTCGCCGCCGTCGGCGGTGAAGCGCCAGGCTTCGAAGGCGTAGCGGCCGAGCTCGCTGCGCCGGCCGGCGCCGACCAGGCGATCGATGCGGATGATGATGTCGGTGTCGACATTCTCCCGCAGCAGCGGCGCGGCGATGGCGCGGAGCACGGTGAACTTCTCCATCGCTCAGCCTCCCAACGCGCCGGGATCGGCGATGGCGCCCGCGAGCGCCGACGCCGCGGCCAGGGCGGGGCTGGCGAGATGGGTGCGCGCCCCGGGTCCCTGGCGGCCGACGAAATTGCGGTTCGAGGTCGAGACCGAACGCTGCCCCGGCGCCACCGTCTCGCCATTGGCCGCGACGCACATCGAGCAGCCGGGCTCGCGCCAGTCGAAGCCGGCGGCGCGGAAGATGCGGTCGAGCCCTTCCGCCTCGGCCTGGCGCTTGACGCTCTCCGAGCCCGGCACCACCCAGGCGCGCACGTGCGGCGCCACCCGGCCGCGCCTGGCCACCGCCGCGGCGGCGCGCAGGTCGGAGAGCCGGCTGTTGGTGCAGGAGCCGATGAACACCACGTCGATGCGCGTGCCGGCGATCGGCGCACCGGGGCTGAGGCCCATATAGTCGAGCGCCGCCTCGGCGGCGCGCCGCTTGCCGGGATCGGTCATGGCGGCGGGGTCGGGGATGCGCTCGCCCGCCGCGATCACCTGCTCCGGGCTGGTGCCCCAGGTGACCTGCGGCGCGATGGCGGCGGTGTCGATGCGCTCCTCGCGATCGAAGACCGCGTCGTCATCCGACGGCAGGCGGCGCCAGGCGGCGAGCGCGCGCTCCCACAGCGCGCCCCCGGGCGCGAACTTCCGCCCGGCGAGATAATCGAAGGTGGTGTCGTCGGGCGCCACCATGCCGATCTTGGCGCCCAGCTCGATCGAGAGGTTGCAGAGCGTGAGCCTGCCCTCGACATCGAGCGCGCGCACCGCCTCGCCGGCATATTCGACGGCATGGCCGGTGCCGCCGGCGGCGCCGATCCGGCCGATGAGATAGAGGATCATGTCCTTGGGCGTCACCCCCGCGCGCCGCGCGCCCTCGAAGCGCACGCGCATCCGCTTCGGCCGGCGCTGCACCAGGCACTGCGTCGCCAGCACATGCGTCACCTCGCTGCTGCCGATGCCGAAGGCGAGCGCGCCCATGCCGCCATGGGTGCAGGTATGGCTGTCGCCGCAGACGATGAGTGCGCCGGGCAGGCTGAGGCCGAGCTCCGGGCCGATGACATGCACGATGCCCTGGCCGGGCTCGCCGACATCGAACAGCCGCACGCCATGCTCGCGCGCGAGGCGGCGGAGATCGTCGAGCAGTCTGCCGGCCGTGGCGGTGGTGCCGGCGCGGCCCGGCGCGCTGGAAATCGTATGGTCGGGCGTAGCGAAGGTGAGGCCGGGATTGCGCAGCCGGTAGCCCTTCTCCTCGATATCCATCACCGCGCGGCCGCCGCCGAGATCGTGCAGCAGGTGCCGGTCGACATGGAGCAGCGCATAGCCGTCGCCGAGATCGGCCGCGACATGCGCCCGCCAGATCTTGTCGAACAGGGCGAGGCCGCTCATTCGCCCAGCACCTTGCCGAAGGCGACCCATTGCTTGCCCTCGAAGCGGGCGAGGCGCATCTGCTTGATCGGCGAGAAATCATGCGGGCCGGTATGGATGCGGATGCCCGGCAGCAGCAGCGGCAGCGGCAGGTCGAGGCTCGCCGCCTGCTTCATGATGTTCTCGCGCGACAGGTCGTCGCCGCATTGCTTCAGCACCTGCACCAGGGTCTGCGCCACCGAATAGCCGTAGACGTTGAAGCTGTCGCCGAGATTGCCCTCGGGATCGTAGGTCTTCATGAAGGCGAGCCAGTCCTTCATCGCGGGGTCGTTCTGCCATTGCGGGTCGTTGGGGTCCTTGAGATATTGCGCGGTAATGATGCCCTGGCCCTTCTCGAAACCCGCCGGCTGCATCACCGCCGAGACCGAGGTGGCGACGCTCATCAGGAATTGCTGCGGCTTCCAGCCGATGTCATAGGCCTTGCGGATCGCCTGCGCGGCGAATTTCGGCGTCGAATTGTTGAACAGCACGGTGGCGCCCGAGCTCTGCAGGCTGACGATCTGGGAATCGAGCGTGGGATCCGACACCTCGTAGGTCGCCACCGCGACGATCATCTTCTTCGCAGCATCCTCGCCCAGCCCCTGGTGGAAGCCCGCGACGTAGTCGCGCCCGGCGTCGTCGTCCTGATAGAGCACGGCAACCTTGGCGTCGGGATCGTGCGCGAGCAGATAGCGGCCGTAGATCGCGCCTTCCGCCTGGTAGTTGGGCTGCCAGCCGATGCTCCAGGGGAAATGCGCGGGATCGGCCCAGAAGGTCGCGCCCGAGGATTGGAAGAGCTGCGGCACCTTGTGCTCGTTGAGGTATTTGTGGACGACGGTGCCGGTGGGCGTGCCCAGGCTGGAGAAGATGAAGGCGACCTTCTCCTGCTCGACCAGGCGGCGCGTCTGCTCGAAGGTCTTGGGCGGCGAGTAGGCGTCGTCGAGGCTGACCAGGGTGATCTTGCGGCCGTTGACGCCGCCATGCTCGTTGAGCATCGCGAAATAGCCGAGTTCCGAGCGGCCGATCGCGCTGTAGGCCGAGGCCGGGCCGCTGAACGGCATGGTCTGGCCGATCCTGATCTCGCTGTCGCTGATCCCCGGGGCATAATTCTTCTGCGCCCGCGCCGGCAGCGCCGTGGCCGCGACCATCGCGAGCACGAGCATCGCTCGACGAAACCGCCGCATCTTCCCCTCCCTCGTTGAGCCGCGATCGCCTTCGCCCGCCGGGCCGGCCTCGCCTTTGCCGCTCATGGTGGTTCTTTTCCGCCGCCCTGGCAATCCGCCAATACAGGCGACCGGGTCCTCTCCCTCGTATGGCGGGGCCTGTCCCGGCGTCGATACCCCTCACCCGTCATGCCCGGGCCAGTCCCGCGGCTATGACGATAGAAGGGATTGGCGAGAATCTCGATCGTCTCCCGCCGTGGTGATCTTGCTACGCCAGGCTGGACGCCGCCGGCCCGTCGTGCCAGCCTTTCCAGCTCTGCCAGAGAGGACAGCATGGCCCCCTCCGTGCCGGTCACCGCCGAGCTTGCCCGCCGCGCCGCGGCGCTGCGCCATGACGACCTGCCGGAGGAGGTGCGCCTCCTGGCGCGGCACTGCCTGCTCGACTGGCTGGCGGTGACCCTGGCGGGGTCGCGCGAGGAACTCGCGCGCATTCTCGCAACCGAGGCGGAGGAGCAGGGCGGCGCGCCGGCCGCCACCGTGATCGGCAATCGCCTCCGGCTGCCGGCGCAGCAGGCGGCGCTGGTCAACGGCGCCGCTTCGCACGCGCTCGATTACGACGACGTCAACCTGACCATGGGCGGCCATCCCACCGCGACGCTGATGCCGGCGATCCTGGCGCTGGCCGAGGCGCGCGGCGCCGGCGGCGCCCGGGTGATCGCCGCCTTCGTCGCCGGCTACGAGACGCTCTGCCGCATCGGCGCGCTGGTGGCGCCCGGGCATTACGCGCGGGGCTTCCACAGCACCGCCACCATCGGCAGCTTCGGCGCCGCGGCCGCCGCGGCCAATCTCCTCGGCCTCGGGGCGGCGCGCACCGCCAGCGCGCTCGGCATCGCCGGAACCCAGGCGGCCGGGCTCAAATCGATGTTCGGCACCATGTGCAAGCCGCTCCACGCCGGCAAGGCGGCGCAGAACGGGCTCTTCGCCGCGAGCCTCGCCGCGCGCGGCTTCACCAGCCGCGACGACGTGCTGGAATGCGCCCAGGGCTTCGCCGAGACGCAGAGCCCGGATTTCCATCCCGAGCGCGCGCTGGCGCCGCCGCGCCGCGGCTGGCATCTCGCCGACAATCTCTTCAAGTACCACGCCGCCTGCTACCTGACGCATGCGCCGATCGACTGCGCGCGCGCGGTGCGCGCCGAGCCCGGCTTCGATCCGGCCGGGCTGCGCCGGGTGCTGCTGCGGGTGGACGAGGGCGCCGCCCGGGTCTGCCACATCCCGGCGCCGCGCACCGGCCTCGAAGCCAAGTTTTCGCTGCGGCTGACCACCGCCATGGCGCTCGCCGGGCTCGACACTGCGAGTCTCGACAGCTACAGCGAGCGGACCGCCGCCGATCCGCGCCTCGTGGCGCTGCGCGACCGCGTCGAGGTCGATTTCCAGCCGGACTGGCCGCATACGCTCGCCGAGATCGAGGTGACGCTCGCCGACGGCAGCGTGCTGCGCGCGCGCCACGACAGCGGCGTGCCGGCCGACGATCTCGCGGCGCAAGGCCGGCGGCTGCAGGCGAAGTTCATGGGCCTCGCCGCGCCGGTGCTGGGCGGCGTCCAGGCGGAGCGGCTTGCCGCATCGGTGGCATCGCTCGACCGGCTCGGCTCGATCGCCGAGCTGACCCGCCTCTGCGTGCCCGCCTGAGCTGGCGCGTCCCGATGAGCGATGGCGCCCGCGCTCAGCCGCGCGTCACCTCGATCTCGTCGTAGCGCCGCCAGCGGTAGACCAGCATCGAGATCAGCCAGCTCGCGACGAAGACGCCGATGATGAGGAATCCCAGGCTGCCGGAATGCTCGTTGAGCGCGCTCACGGCGCGCCAGAAGCCGCCGTCCAGGCCCAGCTTCCCGGCGACGAGGCCGAGCGCCTCGATGCCGCCGACGATCACCGCCGCCGCCACCGAGACGAAGGTGATGGTGAGGTTGTAGTAGAGCTTGCGCAGCGGCTTCATGAACGCCCAGCCATAGGCGCCCAGCATCAGCACGCCGTCGCTGGTGTCGACCAGCGACATGCCGGCGGTGAAGAGGGCGGGAAAGATCAGGATCGACCACAGCGAGAGCCCGTGCGCCGCCTCGGCGGCGGAGATGCCGAGCAGCCCGATTTCGGTCGCGGTGTCGAATCCGAGGCCGAAGAGGAAGCCCAGCGGATACATCTGCCAGCTCGCGCCGATGAGGCGGAAGAGCCGCCCGAACAGCCGGGCGAGCAGTCCGCGCCCGGCCAGCAGCAGGTCGAGATCCGCCTCGACATATCTTCCACCGCGCTTCACCTGGCGGAAGGTGCGGTGAAGCTGGACGAGCACGACCAGGTTCGCCAGCGCGATGAGGAAGAGGAACGCCGCCGAGACGCTGGTGCCGATGATGCCGCCCAGCGCGCGCAGCGCCGCGACGCGGCCCTGCAGCGCCACCGCCGCCAGCGCGATCCCCGCCGAGGCCAGCACCACGACGCTGGAATGGCCGAGCGAGAAGAAGAATCCCACGCCGACCGGGCGCTCGCCCTGCTGCATCAGCTTGCGCGTGACGTTGTCGATGGCGGCGATGTGGTCGGCATCGACCGCATGGCGCGCGCCGAAGCTGTAGGCGAGCAGCGCCGTGCCGAGCAGCACCGGATGATCGCGGAAGGCGGCAAGCGCCCAGAACCAGGCGAGCAGATTGGCGGCGACGAGGAGGAGGTAGATCCCGGCGACCTTGCGCAGCAGGCTCTCCTCGCCATCCCGCAACGCCGCCCACACCGCCCGCAGCATGCCGCCTCCGATCCCAGCGAGCTCGGCCTATAGGCAGGGCAACGCCGCTGCGTCAAGACGGCCGGGCGGAGCAGGTTTCGCCGGATCGACGCGGTGGGGCGGAGACATCCTCATAGCGCCGTCCTGAGGTCCCACAGCTCCGGGAACAGGCGGATCGCCAGCAGGCCGCGCAGATAGGCGACGCCCTCGGTGCCGCCGGTGCCGGGCTTGCCGCCGATGATGCGCTCCACCGTGGTGACGTGGCGGAAGCGCCACTGGCGGAAGAAATCCTCGAGATCGACCAGCTCCTCGCCGAGCTCGTAGAGGTCCCAGTGATGCGCGGTGTCGCGATAGACCGCGAGCCACGCCGCCTCGACCGACGGGTCGGCGCGATAGGGCGCGCTCCAGTCGCGCTTGAGCGCGCCATCGTCGATGGCGAGGCCGCGCCGGGCGAGCAGCCGGATCGCCTCGTCGTAGATGCTGGGCGCGTTCAGCAGCGCCGCGAGTTCGGCGTGGATGTCGGCGCGGTGGCGGAACGGCGCCAGCAGCTCGGCGCGCTTGTTGCCGAGCAGGAACTCGATGGCGCGGAACTGGTGCGACTGGAAGCCCGAGGAGCGCCCGAGGAAGCCGCGGAAATCCAGGTACTCGCTCGGCGTCAGCGTCGACAGCACGTCCCAGGCCTGGATGAGCTGCGCCATGATGCGCGAGACCCGCGCCAGCATCTTGAAGGCGGCGGCGAGATCGTCGCGCTGAAGCTGCCGGATCGCCGCCTTCAGCTCATGGATCACCAGCTTCATCCAGAGCTCGGTGGTCTGGTGCTGGATGATGAACAGCGTCTCGTCGTGGCTGGGCGAGAGCGGGCGCTGCGCGTCGAGCAGGCGGTCGAGCTGGAGATAGTCGCCATAGCTCATCTCGCCGCTGAAATCGGTATGCGCGCCGCTGGCGTCGGGGCTGCGTTTCTTCGGCATGCGCGTCACCTTTCGCGGCGGGCGGTCCGGCGGCTCACGTCACTGCCGCCCGGCGATGGAAGTCCGGCTGGTCCCAGGCGCCGGTTTTGAGGATGTCGGCGAGTGCGGCGGCGGCGTCCCAGGCGTCGACGAAGCGCGTATAGAGCGGCGCGAAGCCGAAGCGCAGGATGTCGGGCGCGCGGAAATCGCCGATGACGCCGCGGGCGATCAGCGCCTGCATCACCGGCCAGGCGGCGGCGTGGCGGAAGCTCACCTGGCTGCCGCGGCGCTCGGACAGGCGCGGCGTCAGCAGGCTCAATTCCAGCCCCGGCGCCTGCTGCTCGACCGCGGCGATGAAGGTCTCGGTCAGCCGCAGCGACTTCTCGCGCAGCCCGGCCGGCTCGGCGGCGAGCAGCAGGTCGACCCCCGCCTCGAGCGCCGCCAGCGACAGCACCGGCGGCGTGCCGCAGACATAGCGGCCGATGCCCGGCGCCGGCCGGTAGTCGGGTGCAAAGGCGAAGGGCTCGGCGTGGCCGAGCCAGCCCGACAGCGGCTGCCGGAAGCCCTCCTGGTGGCGCGGCGCCACCCAGAGGAAGGCCGGCGCGCCGGGGCCGCCGTTCAGGTATTTGTAGCCGCAGCCGACGGCGAAATCGGCGCCGGCGGCGGTGAGGTCGACCGGCACCGCGCCGGCGCTGTGCGCGAGGTCCCACAGGACGAGCGCGCCCTTGGCCTGGGCCGCGGCGGTGATCCCAGCCAGGTCGTGCATCGCGCCGCTGCGGTAGTTGACATGCGTCAGCATCACCACCGCGCACTCGGCATCGACCGCGTCCGCGACCGCGTCGCCGTCGACCAGGCGCAGCCTGTGCTGCCCGCCGACGAGCCCGATCAGCCCCTCGGCGATGTAGAGGTCGGTCGGGAAGTTCTCGCGCTCGGAGAGGATGACGCTGCGCCCGGAACTGAGCCGCAGCGCCGCCGCCAGCAGCTTGAAGAGGTTGACCGAGGTCGAATCCGCCACCACCACCTCGCCGGGTCCCGCGCCGATGAGGCGCGCGATCTTGTCGCCGACCCGGCGCGGCAGATCGATCCAGCCATGCCGGTTCCAGCCGGTGACGAGGTCGTGCCCCCATTCCCGCTCGATCAGCTCCGCCAGCCGCGCCGGCGTCGCCCGCGGCAGCGCCCCCAGCGAGTTGCCGTCGAGATAGACGATGCCGGGCGGCAGCGCGAATTCCTCGCGCAGCGCCGCGAGGGGGTCGGTCGCGTCGAGCGCGGCGCAGGCCTCGCGGCTGAGGCGGCTCATGGCGCGTTCTCCCCGGCCAGGCGCCGCGCCAGACGCACGATCCGTCTCCCCGCCTCGGCGAGACGCGCATCGGCGGCGGTGAGCGCCAGCCGGAGATGGCCGATCGCGCTCGGCCCGAAGCCGTCGCAAGGCAGCACCGCCACGCCTTCCTCCTCGAGCAGCCGGCGCGCGAAGGCCTCGCTCCCGAGGCCGGTGCCGCGGACATCGAGCAGCACGAACATGCCGCCTTCGGGCGGGATCACCCGGCAGCGCGGCGCTTCGGCCAGGATGCCGGAGAAGAGCGCGGCGCGGCGGCGGTAATCCTCGGCGAGCGCCGCCGCTTCCGGCAGGTCGGCTTCCAGCGCCTTGAGCGCGCCCTGCTGGATGAAGGGCGGGCCGCCATAGAGCATGCACAGCAGCAGGTTGAAGAGATGCGGCACCAGCGGCGCCGGCCCGACGATCCAGCCGAGGCGGAAGCCCGGCATCGCATGCGATTTGGAGAGGCTCGAGACCACCACCGTGCGCCCGGCCATGCCCGGCAGGCTGCGCGGGCTGAGATGCGGCCGGGCGAAGGCCAGATCCTCATAGACCTCGTCGGAGAGCAGCCAGAGATCGTGCCGCCGGGCGAGCGCGGCGATGGTCTCGATCTCGGCGCGGGTGAAGACCGCGCCGGTGGGATTGTGCGGGCTGTTGATCCAGAGGAGGCGCGTGCGCGGCGTCACCGCCGCGGCCAGCGCCGCGAGATCGGGATGGAAGCCGCTCTCCGGCCGGAGCGGCACCGTAACCAGCCGGGCGCCCGCCGCGGCGGCGACCGCCTCGTAGGTGGCGTAGGTCGGCTCCATCGCGATCACCTCGTCGCCGGGTCCGGCGAGGCATTGCAGCGCGGCATAGAGCCCGGCCTGGGTTCCCGGCACCACCGCGACGTGCTCCATCGCGGTCGGCGTGCCGCTGCGGCGCTCGACCCGGGCGGCGATCGCGGCGCGCAGCTCGGGAAGGCCGATGATCGGCGAATACCCCGTCTTGTGGTTTTGCAGCGCCGCGATGGTGGCCGCGATCACCGCCTCGGGCGGGCTCTGATCGGGATCGCCGACGGTGAGCAGCAGCACGTCGCGGCCCTGGACGCGCTGGCGCACCGCATCGAAATGCACGCTCCAGGCCAGGGCGCCCCGGCCGGCGATGCGGTCGACCAGCGGCGCGAACTGCATCGGGGGCTCTCCTCGGCCGGCATGAGGGTGGCGCAGGTCGGACGCGAGCCTAGCCGCTGGCGAGCGGCTGGAAAAGCGATCCTCCCTGCCTTTAGACTGGGCGGCCCACGGGCAGCAGCAGGGAAGGTCGAGATGGAGAAGCCCTACGACCGCGCCGCCGAGGATCTCGGCAACATCGTCGCGCTGGAGCACGTCAACGTGCGCATCCCCGACCAGAAGATCGCGACCATCTTCTATGTCAGCGGCCTGGGCCTGACCCGCGACCCCTATCTCATGACCGGGGTCGACAACATGTGGATCAATGTCGGCCGCAGCCAGTTCCACATGCCCGAAGGCGACCCGCAGGTGCTGCGCGGCCATGTCGGGCTGGTGCTGCCCGACCGCGAGGCGCTGCTCGCGCGCCTGGCCGGCGTGCGCGGCGCGCTCGCGGATACGCGCTTCGCGTTTACCGAGCACAACGCCTATGTCGAGGCGGTCTCGCCCTGGGGCAACCGGCTGCGCTGCCATGCGCCCGACGCCGGCAGCTTCGGCCGCATCCGGCTGGGCATGCCCTATGTCGAGTTCGAGGTGCCGCCCGGCACCGCCGCCGGCATCGCCCGCTTCTACCGCGAGATCCTGGGCGCGCCGGCGAGCGAAGGCGGGAACGGGCATGGGCGCTTCGCCCGCTGCGCGGTCGGCCACCATCAGGTCTTCATCTACCGCGAGACCGACCGGGAGCCGCCGCCCTATGACGGCCACCACGTCCAGATCTACCTCGCCGATTTCTCCGGGCCTCACCGCAGGCTCCGCGAGCGCGGGCTGGTGTTCGAGGAAAGCGACCAGTGGCAGTACCGCTTCCGCGACATCGTCGATGTCGAGAGCGGCCGGCTGCTCTTCACCATCGAGCACGAGGTCCGCAGCATGACCCATCCGCTCTACGCGCGGCCGCTGGTCAACCGCAACCCGGGGCAGAGCAACCGTGCATTCGCGCCCGGACACGAGGACCGGCGCTGGGCGATGGCCTATGGCGAATAGCCGGCGATGAGCGCGCGCGACGCCGGTGCGGAGCCGGCCGATCCTCTCGCCCGTGCGCGGGCGCTGGCGCCCCTGCTGGCGGCGTCGGCGGCGGCGATCGAGCGCGAGCGGCGGCTGCCGCAGCCGCTCGTCGACGCCATGGTCGAGGCCGGGCTCTTCCGCCTGCTGCTGCCGCGCGCCTATGGCGGCGGCGAGATCGATCCCATGGGCTTCGTGCAGGTGCTGGAGGAGATCGCGCGCCACGACGCCAGCACCGCCTGGTGCCTCGGCCAGACCGCGGTCTGCGCCATGTCGGCGGCCTATCTGCCGCCGGACTCGGCGCGCGCCATCTGGGGCGACCGGCGCGGCGTGCTCGCCTGGGGCGCCGCCGCGCCGCCGGTCAAGGCGGTGGCATCCGAGGGCGGCTGGCGCGTCACCGGCTCCTGGTCGTTCGCCAGCGGCGGCCATCACGCCACCTGGCTCGGCGGCCACTGCGTCGAATGCGAGGCCGACGGCACGCCGCGCCAGCGCGCCGGCAAGCCGGTGCCGCGCACGCTGCTCTTTCCGGCCGCCCAGGTCGAATGGACCGACATCTGGGACGTGATCGGCCTGAACGGCACCGGCAGCGACAAGTATGCGGTCGACGGCCTCTTCGTGCCGCACGCCTTCACCATGGACCGCGACGAGCCCGAGGGTCGCCGCTGCGACGGGCCGCTCTACCGCTTCCGCACGGATCAGATGTATGCCGCGGGCTTCGCCTGCGTGGCGCTCGGCGTGGCGCGCGGCATGCTCGACGCGCTGACCGCGCTTGCCACCGAGAAGACGCCGCGCGGCTACAAATCGACCATGCGCATGAGCGCGGTGATCCAGACGGAGGTGGCCGAGCTCGAGGCGCGGCTGCGCGCGGCGCGGTTCTACCTGCTGGGCACGCTCGAGGCGGCGTGGCGCGCGGCCGAGCGCGGCGAGCTGCCGATGGACCACCGCATGGCGATCCGGCTCGCCGCCACCCATTCCATCCGCGAGGCGCGCCGCGTCGCCGGCGACGCCTACACCGCCGCCGGCACCACCTCGGTCTTCGCCGCCAACCCCTTCGAACGCCGCCTGCGCGACATCAACGCCGTGGCGCAGCAGCTCCAGGGCCGCCGCTCGCATTTCGAGACGGTCGGCAAATACCTCCTCGGCCTCGAGGCGGAGACGCTGTTTCTGTAGCGGTGGGAATGGGTAATTCGATGCAGCTCATCGGCATGATCGGCGGTCTGAGCTGGGAGTCGTCGGCGGAGTATTATCGCATCATCAATCGGCTCGTACAGAACCGGCTTGGCGGCGTTCACTCCGCGCGTATCCTGATGTACTCCTTCGACTTCGGCGAAATCGAAACGCTGCAGCATCGGGGCGATTGGCCGGCGGCGACCCGCCTGATGGTCGATGCCGGCCGCCGGCTCGAGCGCGGGGGCGCCGATTTCGTGCTCATCTGCTCCAATACGATGCATCGCATGGCCGAGGAGGTGGCGGCGGCGCTTTCGATTCCGCTTCTGCACGTCGCCGATTCCACCGCCGAGCGGATCACCGCCGCCGGCATCCGCCGCGTCGGACTGCTGGGCACGGCCTTCACCATGGAAGAGGATTTCTACAAGGGACGGCTTGCGCGGCGCTTCGGCCTCGATGTGATCGTGCCGGAGAGCGACGACCGGCGGATCATTCACGATGTGATCTATCGCGATCTCGTTCGCGGCCAGATCCGATCCGAATCACGAGAGCAATTCAAGGCGGCGATCCGTCGCCTCGTCGCGAGCGGCGCCGAGGCCGTCATCCTGGGATGCACGGAAATCATGCTGCTGGTGAAGCCCGAGGACAGCGCGGTTCCCTTGTATGACACCACGACCGTCCACGCCGAAACCGCGGCGCTGCGCGCGCTGGAGACAAGTTTACCCCCCTCTCCGCCCCAGGGGGCGGAGAGGGTTGGGGAGAGGTGGGGGAACCACAGCGCGAACCGCGCTACCGGCGTGCGCCGACGCCAGCGGCAACGCCGAGCGCCGCCCACCTTATCCTAAATCCTTCTTCGCCCTGAAGGGCGGAGAAGGACTTGCAGCTTCCGCAGGGGCGACCAGCCTTGGCGGCGGAGGGGTGCATCCCTACCATGAGTCCTGCGCCGGTCTTCGGCGCGCGCTCCGTCATCGGCCTGCAGCGAATTTGCGCCGCCGGTGTACACCAATGACGCAGGGCCTAAGATGCGGCGCAGGCCGGTGGGAGGAAGGCATGGGCGAGGGAGGGCGAGGCGTCGAGGCGGCGAGGAACGCGCCGGCGCCGAGTCTGCGCGACTGGCTCGATCATCTGGCGGCGCGCGGGCTGCTCGCGGTGGCGCGGCCGGGCGTGGCGCTGCGCTTCGGGCTTGCCGCCATCGCCAAGCGCCTCGACGGGATCAAGGCGACGCTGTTCCCGTCGCCGGACGGCCACGCCATGCCGGTGGTCTCCGGCCTGGTCTCGAACCGCGCCTGGATCGCCGACGCGATGGGCGTGACAGAGCGCGAGATGCTGAGGCGCTTCCTGCACGCCGCGCAGAACCCGCTGCCTTGGCGCGAGGTGGCGGCGGCGCCGGTGCAGGAGCGCATCGAGCGCGAGGTCGATCTCGGCGCGCTGCTGCCTCTGCCGACGCATAACGAGCATGACAGCGGCCCCTATATCACCGCCGGCCTGCTGATCGCCCGCAACCCCGCGAGCGGCGTGCAGAACGTCGCCATCCACCGGCTGCAGCTCGGCGGCAAGCGGCGGCTCGGCGCGCTGCTGCTGCCGCGCCACACCAACCTGTTCTTCGAGGCCGCCGAAGCGGCGGGGCAGGCGCTGCCGGTGGCGATCGTCATCGGCGTCGATCCCCTCACGCTCCTCGCCTCGCAGGCGATCGTGCCGGTCGACCATGACGAGCTCGAGATCGCCGGCGCGCTGCACGGGCGGCCGCTCGAGGTGGTGAAATGCGTGACCAGCGAGGTGCGCGTGCCGGCCGCGGCGGAGATCGTGCTGGAAGGCCGGCTGCTGCCGGATCTCCGCGAGCCCGAAGGCCCCTTCGGCGAGTTTCCGCAATATTACGGCGAGCGCGCCGACCGCCATGTGATCGAGATCGATGCCGTCACCATGCGCGCCGACGCGCTCTTCCACACCATCGTCGGCGGCGGGCTCGAGCATCTGCTCTTGGGCGCCATCCCGCGCGAGGCGAGCCTGCTGGCGCATCTCCAGCGCAGCTTTCCCGGCGTGCGCGACGTGCATCTCTCGCGCGGCGGCACCTGCCGCTACCACCTCCACGTCCAGCTCCGGAAGCGCAACGAGGGCGAGGCCAAGAACGTCATCCTCGGCGCCTTCGCCGGTCATTACGACATCAAGCAGGTGATCGTCGTCGACGAGGATGTCGACATCCACGACCCGACCGAGGTCGAATGGGCGGTGGCGACGCGCAGCCAGGCCGATCGCGACCTCGTGATCATCGCCGACGCCCAGGGCTCGAAGCTCGACCCCTCGGCGCGCGGCGGCGTCGGCGCCAAGCTCGGCATCGACGCCACCATCCCGCTCGACGCGCCCAAGATGCGCTTCACCCGCATCCGCGTGCCTGGCGAAGCCGAGGTGGCGCTCGACCGGGTGATCGATCCCGCGCCGGGCGGCGATTGGCGCAAGGCGCTGGGGCGCTGAGCATGGACGACGCGCGGCGCCCCGAGGGCGCGCTCATCGGCCAGGCGCTCGAGCGGCTCGAGGATGCGGCGCTGCTCACCGGCGCCGGCCGCTACATGGACGATCTGCCGGTGGCGGCGGGCACGCTGCACGCCGCCATCCTGCGCTCGCCGCACGCGCATGCCGAGCTCGCCGCCATCGACGCGGCCGATGCGCTGGCGCTGCCCGGCGTCGCTGCGGTGGTGACGCGCGAGGAAGTCCGGCGCTGGACGCGGCCCTTCACCGTCGGGGTCAAGCAGCCGATGGAGCATTGGTGCCTCGCCGTCGACCGCGTGCGCTATGTCGGCGAGCCCGTCGCCGTGGTGCTGGCCGAAGACCGCTACCGCGCCGAGGACGCGCTGGAGCGCATCAAGGTCGAGTACCGGCCCTTGCCCGCCGTGGTCGATCCCCGCGCAGCCGCATCCGCGGCGGCGCCGGTGCTGCATCACGCGGTCGGCGGCAATGTCGTCAGCGATCGGCGCTTCCGCTACGGCGATCCCGATGCCGCCTTCGCCGCGGCAAGGCATCGCGTCGCGATCACCGTCGACTATCCGCGCAACGCGGTGACGCCGATCGAGTGCCTCGGTGTGCTGGCGCAGTATTTCCCCGCCGACGACGTCTACGAGGCGACGTCGAGCTTCATGGGGCCCTTCGCGCTCCATCCGGTGATGGCGCTGGCGCTGAAGGTGCCGGGGAACCGGCTGCGGCTCAAGACGCCGCCCGACTCCGGCGGCAGCTTCGGCGTGCGGCAATCGGTCTTCCCCTATGTCGTGCTGATGAGCGTCGCCGCGCGCGCGGCCGGGCGGCCGGTGAAATGGATCGAGGACCGGCTGGAGCATCTCGCCGCCGCGACCTCGGCGACCAACCGCGTCACCACCCTCGAAGCCGCGGTGAGCGCCGAGGGCGAGGTCATGGGCCTGCGCTGGGACCAGCTCGAGGATTGCGGTGCCTATCTGCGCGCGCCGGAGCCGGCGACGATCTACCGCATGCACGGCAATATGAGCGGCGCCTACAAGCTGCGGCATCTCGATATCCGCAACCGCATCGTGCTGACCAACAAGACGCCGACCGGCCTGGTGCGCGGCTTCGGCGGCCCGCAGGTCTATTTCCCGCTCGAGCGGCTGATGCAGCGCATCGCGCTCGCGCTCGATCTCGATCCGCTCGCGGTGATCCGCCGCAACCTGGTGCCGGCGGGTGCCTTTCCCTATCGCTGCCCGGCCGGCGCGCTGCTCGATTCCGGCGACTTCCAGCGCGCGATCGACGTCGCGGCCGCGCAAGGCGGGCTCGAGGAGCTGCGGCAGCGGCAACGGGCGGCGCGCGCCGAGGGCCGGCTCTACGGCATCGGCTATGCCGCGGTGGTCGAGCCCTCGATCTCGAACATGGGCTACATCACCACCGTGCTGACGCCTGAGGAACGGCGCAAGGCCGGCCCCAAGAGCGGCGCGCAGGCGACCGCCACCGTGGCGCTCGATCCGCTGGGCGGGGTCAGCGTCCATGTCGCCTCGGTGCCGCAGGGCCAGGGCCACCGCACCACGCTGGCGCAGGTGGTGGGCGACGCGCTCGGCCTGGCGCCCGCCGACATCCGCGTCATCGGCGAGCTCGACACCGGCAAGGACGCCTGGTCGATCGCGTCGGGCAATTATTCGAGCCGCTTCGCCGGCGCCGTGGCGGGCGCGGCGCATCTCGCGGCGACCCGGCTGCGCGACAAGCTGGCGCGCATCGCCGCCCCGCTGCTCAACGTCGCGCCCGGCGAGGTCGCTTTCGCCAAGGGCCGGATCTTCGCCGCCGGCAATCCCGACAACGCGCTCGCCTTCTCGCGCGTCGCCGGCACCAGCCACTGGGCGCCGCAGACGCTGGGCGAAGGCGTGGCCCCCGCCTTGCGCGAGACCGCGTTCTGGACGCCGCCGGTGCTGGAGGCGCCGAACGAGGCCGAGGAGATCAACAGCTCCGCCGCCTACGGCTTCATCTTCGATTTCTGCGGCGTCGAGGTCGAGCGCGGCACCGGCCGGCTGCGCATCGACAAATACGTCACCATGCACGACGCCGGCAGGCTGCTGAACCCGGCGCTGGTCGACGGCCAGGTGCGCGGCGGCTTCGCCAATGCGCTGGGCGCGGCGGTGACCGAGCATTTCGCCTATGGCGAGGATGGCAGCTTCCTCTCCGGCACCTTTGCCGACTATCTCGTTCCCACCGCCTGCGAGGTGCCGGAGCCGCTGATCCTGCACCTGGAGACGCTCTCGCCGGTAACCCCGCTCGGCGCCAAGGGCGTCGGCGAAGGCAATTGCATGAGCACGCCGGCCTGCCTCGCCAATGCGGTGGCGGACGCGCTCGGCGTCGCCGACATCGCGCTGCCGATGACGCCGGCGCGGCTGATGGCGCTGATCGAGCCCGAGGAGCCGCCGCCGCCCGCCGCCGCGGCGCCCGCACCGGCGGCCTCCGGCAAGGGCCTCTCCGGCGCCGGCGCGATATCGGTGCCCGTGCCGCCGGAGCGGCTCTGGGCGACGCTGCTCGATCCCCGGGCGCTCCAGGCGCTGCTGCCGGGCTGCGAGGCGCTCGAGCGCACCGGCGAGAATGCCTACCGCGCGCGGCTCAGCATCGGTGTCGGGCCGGTGCGCGGGCGCTACGAGGCGCGCGTGCGGCTGTTCGATCTGGAGCGGCCGCGCGCGCTCAAGCTCAGGGGCGAGGGCATCGGCGCGCTGGGATCGGCCGAGGGCGAGGGCGCGATCGATCTGGCGCCCGAAGGGACGGGCACCCGCGTCACCTATCGCTATTCGGCCGCCATCGCCGGCAAGGTGGCGGCGGTCGGCGGGCGCATGCTCGACGGCGCGGCGCGGATCCTGATCGGCCAGTTCTTCGAGCGGCTGATCGTGCAGAGCAGCGGTGCGGCGAGGCTGTCGCTGTGGCGCCGGCTGCTGCGCCTCCTCGGAGCGCCGCGATGAAGCCGGCTTCCTTCGACTATCTGCGCCCGGACAGCCCCGAGGAGGCGCTGGCGGCGCTGGCGGAGGCCGGCGAGGAGGCGCGGCTGCTCGCCGGCGGGCAGTCGCTGATGGCGATGCTCAACATGCGGCTGGTGCAGCCGGCACTGCTCATCGATATCGGCCGCCTCGCCGCGCTCGACGCCATCCGCCTCGAGGCGGACGCGCTGGCGGTCGGCGCGGCGGTGACCCAGGGGACACTCGAGCGGCGCGCCGGCCTGGCGGAGGAAGTGCCGCTGCTCGCCGAGCTGCTGCCCTTCCTCGGCCATTACCAGACGCGCAACCGCGGCACGGTCTGCGGCTCGATCGCCCATGCCGATCCCAGCGCCGAGCTGCCGCTGGCGCTGGTGGCGCTCGAGGGATCGGTGACGCTGCGCTCGGCGCGCCGCCGCCGCACGCTGGCCGCCGCCGAGTTCTTCGCCGGCATGCTCACCACCGCGCGGCGCGCCGACGAGATGGTCGAGGCGGTGCGCTTTCCCCGCCGCCGCGCCGGCGCCGGCTACGCCTTCCGCGAGGTGGCGCTGCGGCATGGCGATTTCGCGCTCTGCGCCGTGGCGGCGATCGCGGAGGAGAAGAGGCTGCGGCTGGCGGTCGGCGGCGTCGCCGACCGGCCGGTGGCGCGCGACTTGCCGCTGCTCGACGGCGCCGCGCTCGACGACGCGCTCAACGATTTCGCCTGGGCGCTGGGCGGCAGCGACGACGCCCATGCCAGCGCGCGCTACCGCCGCACGCTGGTGAGAAAGCTCGGCCGCGCTGCGCTGGAGGAGGCACGATGCCGGCGCGCCTGACCGCGGCGAAGCGTCACCGCGTGAGCTTCACCCTCAACGGCCGCGCCGTGACCGGCGAGGCCGAGCCGCGGCTGCTGCTGAGCGATTTCCTGCGCCACGTGCTGGGCGCCACCGGAACCCATGTCGGCTGCGAGCATGGCGTCTGCGGCGCCTGCACCGTGCAGGTCGACGGCCTCGCCATGCGCTCCTGCCTGATGCTGGCGGTGCAGGCGGAGGGGCGGCGCGTCGATACCGTGGAAGGTCTGGCCGGCGCCGGCGCCGCGCTCGATGCGCTGCAGCGGGCCTTCCGCCGCCATCACGCCCTGCAATGCGGCTTCTGCACCCCCGGCATCCTGATGTCGCTTGGCGACTGGCTGGGGCGCACGCCGAACCCTAGCGAACAGGATGTCCGCGAGATGCTGAGCGGCCATCTCTGCCGCTGCACCGGCTATGCCGGCATCGTCCGCGCCGCGCTCGAGGCGGCGGCGGAGATGGCGCGCGAGCGGGGCAAGGAGCCGGGCGATGTTTGACCTCGGCCGCAGCTTCCTCGCCAGCGTCGAGCGCAGCCCCGACGCGCTCGCCATCGTCGATGGCGGAACGCGGCTCACCTATGCCGAGTGGCATCGCGAGATCCGCCGCCTGCTCGCGGGCTTCGCGGCGCTCGGGCTGAAGCGCGGCGACCACCTGCTGGCGGCGCTGCAGAACCGCATCGAGATGGCGAGCCTGCACTGGGCCTGCCAGTTCGCCGGCGTGATCATGACGCCGCTCAACTGGCGCGCCAAGGCGGACGAGCTCGATTACTGCGTCGCCGATTCCGAGGCGCGCGCCGTCGTCTTCCAGGACGCGACCGCCGCGGCGGTGGCCGGATCGCCCGCGGCGCAGCCTCTGCCGCGCATCGCGGGGGGCGGCGCCGCCGGCGGCACCGTGGCCTTCGCGGCGCTGGGCGGCGGCAGGCTCGCGCCGGGCGAGCCGCAGGCCGGCGCCGAGGATGTCTCGCTGATGCTCTACACCTCCGGCACCACCGGGCGGCCCAAGGGCGTGCCGCGCCGCCACCGCCAGGAGCGCGCCGCGGCGCTGGCGCATGTGGCGCAGAACCGCTATGGCCGCGGCGAGCGCACGCTCGGCGTCATGCCGCTCTATCACACCATGGGGGTGCGCTCGCTGCTCGCCATGGCGCTGGTCGATGGCTGCTTCGTCTGCCTGCCGCGCTTCGACGTGCCCGGGGCGCTCGCCCTGATCGAGCGCGAGCGCGTCACCAATCTCTATCTGGTGCCGACGCTCTACCACGATCTCGTGACGCATGAGCGCTTCGCCGCCACCGATACCAGCTCGGTGCGCAAGCTGGGCTTCGCCGGCGCGGCGATGACCGACGGCGTGCTGAAGCGCGTCGCCGCGGCGTTCAAGCCGGAGCTGTTCGTCAACCACTACGGCTCGTCGGAGATCTATACCTTCACCATCGAGCCCGATGCGGCGGGGAAGCCCGGCTCGGCCGGCAAGGCCGGGCTCAACCAGCGCATCCGCGTGGTGCGGCTCGGCAGCGACGATCCCGATTCGGTCGCGGCGCCGGGCGAGGAGGGCGAGATCATCGCCGACGCCGCCGGCGACGAGGCGTTCGACGGCTATTGGCGCCGCCCCGACGCCGATGCCAAGGCGCTGCGCGGCGGCTGGTACTTCACCGGCGACACCGGCTACCGCGACGCCGCGGGCGACCTCTTCGTCACCGGCCGGGTCGACGACATGATCATCACCGGCGGCGAGAACGTCTCGCCCGGCGAGATCGAGAGCGTGCTCTCGCTCCATCCCGCCGTCGCCGAGGTGGCGGTGGCGGGGCTGCCGGACGAGCGCTGGGGCCGGCGCATCGCCGCCTTCATCCGGCGCAGGACCGAGATCGAGGCGGCGGAGCTCGACGCCTGGTGCCGCCGCTCGGGCCTCGCCAATTTCAAGCGCCCGCGCGACTATGTCTTCGTGCGCGCGGTGCCGAAATCGCCGGTCGGCAAGATCCTGCGCCGCAAGCTGGTCGCCGGCGACTACGAGAACGAGTGACCGCAAGAAAGGAAAGACGCGCATGAGCGAGACCTACACCATCGCGCCGGAGATCCCCGCCCGCCCCGACGGCTTCCGCGTCGAGATCGACCCGGCGCGCGAGCGCGCCGACATCGTCCTCGACCGGCCGCCGCTCAATGTCATCGTCATGCCCGAGCGCGACCAGCTGCGCGCCAGTTTCGAGGCGCTGGAGGCCGACCCCCGCGTGCGCGTCATCGTGCTGCGCGCCATGGGCGAGCATTTCTCCAGCGGCGGCGACATCAAGGGCTTTCTCGCGGCGTCTCCCGAGCATGTCGCGAAGCTCGCCTGGAACATCGCGGCGCCGGCGCGCTGCGCCAAGCCGGTGATCGCCGCCGCGCGCGGCTATTGCTTCGGCGTGGGATTCGAGCTCTCGCTCGCCTGCGATTTCCGCATCGCCTCGGAGACCTGCCTCTATGCGCTGCCCGAGCAGCGCCTCGGCCAGATCCCGGGTTCGGGCGGCTCGGCGCGGCTGCAGAAGATGGTCGGCATCACCCGCACCAAGGACATCGTCATGCGCTCGCGCCGCATCTCCGGCCGCCAGGCCTATGAATGGGGCGTGGCGACCGACTGCGTCGCCGACGACCGGCTCGAGGCGGCGACCGACGCGCTGGTCGAGGAGCTCAGGGGCTTCGCGCCGCTGGCGCAGCGCACCGCCAAGAAGCTCTTGAACGACACCGAGGACGCAATGCTCTCGACCGCCATCGAGCTCGAAGGCCATTGCTACAGCCGGCTGCGCAGCTCCGAGGATTTCCGCGAAGGCGTCGAAGCCTTCCACGCCAAGCGCAAGCCGAACTTCACGGGGCGGTAGCGATGCGTTCTCGCCGCGCCCCGATGGCCC
>DAHUYF010000085.1 GCA_027315365.1 Rhodospirillales bacterium
TTGATCCGCACCACCACCGAGCGACCGGTGGCAAGATCGGTGACGCGCACATGGGAGTTGAGCGGCAATGTCCGATGCGCTGCGGTCAGGGCGTTCATGTCGAAGCGCTCGCCAGAGGCCGTGTGCTTGCCCTGGAAATGCGGTCCGTACCAGGAGGCGAGGCCGATCTGAGTGAAGCCCGAGGGGTAAAACCCTGTCGGCGAGCTCGTTGTCAGACCCTGGCAGGCAGCCAGGAGCGCTGCGCTGGCGAGCGCAGCGATGGCCCCACGCCGGCTCGGCATTCTCCCTCCCCGCCGCGCGATGTTACGTCTCGGCAACCTTGACCATGATCCTTGATTCGGTGCGGGGCTCTGCGTGTCCTTTTCGGATCAACCTTGGGTTTCGGCAATACGGCGTGGTGGTGCAGGGGCGGCGGCGTGGTAACGCCCATGGTCTGAGGTGGGGAACTGACGGTGGTGAGGGTGCCGCTGTTGGACTGGGATATCCCGCCTACGACCGATACCCTGTCGGCGGTGACGGATGCGCCCCCGCTTACCGACAGCGCGCTACTGCTGCTGGAATCGTCGCCGATACCACATTTGACCAGGTTGACCGTTGTTGTCCCCCTCCGGAAATCGCGCCGCTGGCATTCTGATTGAGGGCGACAACGCATTCCGAGCCCGCGCCGCGCAGCACAACGGCGCGGCCGCCTAGGGTTGGATCGACCGCCAAATAGAATGTCGAGAACAGCCGCTGCTGTGGCTGGCTGATGATCATCTCGACGGCCGAACTATCGCCGGTGTAGTTGCCGCTGGCCGGCGGATTGTTCACTGTGACCGTAACTCCCGCCTGCTGGTTGACGAAACCGTAGCTGGCCGCGATCGCTTGCGCATCGACCGTGTACATGGTGCTGCTCGATCCAGCCAAGGCAGCACCATACGCGGCTGCATCCGCGGCGCCCTGCATCGTGCGTTGGGAGACGTACCAGTGCGCCGCTTCGGTGCCGAGCCCGACAAAGCCGAGAAGACCGCTGATCACCAGCCCCACCATGACCGCACTGGCACCGCTGCGCTCGGCAATCAGGCGATGACATAGCCGCGCGGCTTTGGTCGCGGCGGAGAGACCAATCGTAGGAACGCGGAGCATGGCTGTCTCGTCGATGATCAGGGATAGCAGGATTGGGCGGCCGACGATTTCGAAACCGAGGCCAAGCACCGCGAACGACGTGCGAAATCCGCCTAGCCGATACTTGCTCGCGTTCTCAATCGTAGATCAGAGCGCAGAGCAGCATTGTGACCTGCTGGCCGTCATCGGAGAAGGGCAGCCAAAGTGCCTCGTACCCTCGGGTGCGCCCCTTGAGCGTTCGGGTGTGGCGAAGAGCCAGGGGCTCGCCCGTGCTCACCAATCCCTCGCATCGCTCATGGACGTAACGCCGGTAATCGGTGGTCGGCACATCGCTTACGAGCTTGCCGGTGAGATCGTAACCCGCTCGCATCACCATGTCCGTGCCATGCACGCGCACCCGGAAGCGCAAGGGATCGCGGAGCACGTCGAGCAGCATGACGTGCCCCAGCACATAGGCGAAGTCGAGGGGATCAATGTCGCGGCGGGCCGGGAAGCGCCGGCCCCCCTTCTTGTCCCGCCAATACTCGTAGAGGCGGCGAAGGCGAGCGTCTTGTATGTCCGCCGCACTGATTACGTGCTGTTCTGCTGCCCCGCCCGCGTTCATTCGGGCAAGATAGAGAGGCACGGGTTAAGGATCGACAAAGGCGCCCGGCGATGAAAAGGTGTCCATGCTTTGCCACGAGCGGCGGGCCGCCATGAAGCGCAAGACGGTCTATGTGAATGATGTCCCGATCGGCTCGGCCAGCGGTTGGCACGAGGTCGCGGCGCTGCTGACCGAGTTGCTTCGCCGCACGATTACCATGCGCGATGCCCAGAACCACGGCAGCGAGGGTCCGGACGGGTTCTACGTCAAGACGCAGCGTTAGTCGGCGCGCGTCCTATCTGCGCTTGGCTTTTCCCAGCTTCTCGATCGCGATGACGATGCGGCGCCACATCTCGGCACCGGCATCGTTCCCCGACGCTTCCAGTTCGGCGATCATGTCGCGCGCCAGCGCCACGGCGTCGTCGCCATGACTTTCGAGCCAGAGGCGGGCGAGACGGGATATCTCCGAGGACGGCATGGCGGAAGACATAGTCCTCCTGGAAAGACCCAGCGACGTGAAACCGTGCCTCAACGCTTGGCGTCGGTCGGCGGCGTGCCCAGCGCGCCGATCGCCACGATGATGCGCAGCCAGGTGTCGGCGCCGTCCTGATCGCCCGTGCGGCGCATCTGCTCGACCATCTCGCGGGCCTTGGCGGTTGCGTACTCGCTGTGCTGCTGTATCCAGAGACGTGCGGCGCGATGGATGTCGAGATCGGAAGCGGCCATCTCTTAATGATAGCGCCCGAGCGGAGAGAGCGCCATCAGAGCGACATCAGAGCGGCTCCTAGTCGCGTGTGCCGCCGCCGCGGGGGCGTTGACCGTCACGAGAGGACGGCCCCGGCACCGCCGACTGGCTTTTACGAAATCCTCAAGGCCATGACAAGCCGATCTCCGCCGGCTTTTATCCCGGCGATGCACAAGGCTATGACGCGGAACCGGTGGAGGGCTCGAACGATCTGTATGTTATGCGAGCGGCGCGGAAGGATAATCGATCAGAAGCCCTCACTGTCGTCGGCCGGGCCGCACCCGATCGCACCTACCCGTAAGCCCGAGCGACTGCTCGAACGATTGGTGCACCGGTGCACCGGAGAGGGTCCTCGTCGGCGAGGAGGAGAAGGCGATGGAACCAAGATTTTGGAGCGCGTTTCAAGCGCTCAGGAGCGCCGGCCGGTTCCGGACTTGCGCAGCCTGTCCAGGAAGTCTTCGGGCGTCAGGATGGCGACGCCCTCATAGCTGCCGAGCGAGAGCAGATCCTTGTCCCTCGATACGAGCACGTCGGCATCCGACGCGATGGCGCAGGCCAGGATCATGTCGTCGTTGGGATCGCGGACCACGCGGATTTCCGGGACGTCGGAGAGCACCTCGGCGGCGAACCGGGCCAGCTCTCGGCAATATTCCACGACGTCTTCGTCGGCGTACTGATAGCGCTTCCACAGGCGCTTGCTGGTGAGGAGACCTGGGCGGTCTCTTCCAGGATATCGTCGGAGAGAATAAGCTCGAATGCCCCCTCATCGGCCTGGCGGAGGAGATCGTATGACGCTCCGCCCTCGACCGGGTTGAGAAGGGCGCTCACCAGGACGGTAGTGTCCAAGACCGCCTTAGGCATGCTTGCGGCGCAGCGCTTTGACCTCCTTGGCGATCGCCTCTTCCTTCGTCCGGCTGTCTTCGCGGGCCTGCGGGCTGCGGTCGCGGACCCGCGACATCACCTTCTTGATTCCCGCCCAGGCGCGCTTTCGTTCGACGACGGAGACCGGCTTCAGGAGCACGCCGCCCTTGACGATCCGAGCCTCGAGGTAGTCGCCCTCCTTGACGTTGAGGGCTCGCCGCACGTCCGCAGGCAGGGTGAGCTGCGCCGCTCGGCGCACCCGCATCAGTGCCATTTCCATACGCTCCATCAGTTTCGTCATAGGGATTACGAAATTACGCATTTCGTACGTTTATGGTACTCCGACGCGCCGGACTGTCAAATCTTACACCGGGACACATCGGACGAGGTGCCGGTGCGGAGCGCCGATGGGCATGGGCGCCGACCTTCTGAAGAAGGAGTACGCCAGGTTCAGGCCCTGCATGATTGCGACGACCTCGTCGAGCGTCTTGCCGCCGCCGCGTTGCCGGTGCGTTGCCGGGAGACAACAGCGAGAGGAGCTGATATCGTTATCGCCATCCTGGGCGGCGAAGCGCCTCGGGATTGACCTGGGGGGAACCGGAGGCTCCGCGCGCCCCCTCGCGCGGAGCCCTCCTCCTGGAAAGCCATGCAGGGCGCGAACGGCGGCGCCGAGATGCGAATAGCCTGCGATGAGCGCAGTGGCACCCCCATGAAGACGAAGGGACGGAGGCCCTCTTGGCGATCCCCGTGTTCAGCCCAGAAGAGGCCGAGACGCCGCCACGAGCCGGTCGACGGCCTCCAGCAGAACACCTGCAGCCACCGGCTTTTCGAGATAGGCGGCTGCCCCTGCCTCTGTCGCCCGCGCCCTTAATTCGTTATCGCCGCACCCGGTGATCAAGACCACGGGCAGGCCGAGTCTCCGCCCGGCCGCCGACATCAGAAAGTCGAGCCCGCTTGTGGCGGGCAAGTGCTGGTCGAGGACCACGCAGCCGCGCGAAGGCCGCTCGTAATGGGCGGCGAATTCCTCAGTCGAGCCGTAGGTCTCGACGGCAAGACCGTGCAGTTCAAGCAGCAAGCTGATTGAATCGCGCACGGCCGCATCGTCGTCCACGACAAAGACCTTCGCACCCGTCTGCCGATTTGCCATTTCCACCGCCCGGTCCGAGAGCCCGTCACCCGACGATCTATGCGAGCATCCAGCAGCCATCGTCGCATTGATCTGGCTCAACGCCGCCGGTCGGCCTTGCCAGCCCGCTACCCTCCGGATCGGCTGGCGTGGCCGAACGGGCCGCTTTTACGCGCTCTCCCGGCCTTCGGCGGTGCATCCCAGCGGCAACGTGAAGCGGAAAATCGTGCCCCCGCCGGGATTGTCCTCGGCCCATAGCCGACCGCCATGCGCTTCGACGATGGATCGGCAGATCGACAATCCCACGCCCATGCCATTCGGCTTCGTGGTCACAAACGGCTGAAACAGGTTCGCCTTCACCTTTCCGGCCAGTCCAGGCCCCGTATCCGCGACGCTCGTTTCCACCGCCTTGTCCGAAACGACGATCACGGCGATGGTCAGGTGGCGCCGCGGGCTTTCGGCCATCGCCTCGACCGCGTTCCTCATCAAGTTGAACAGCACCTGCTGCACCTGGACCTTGTCCATCATCACCGGGGGAAGTTGCGGATCGAGCCGCATATCCATCCTGATGCCTTGCGTCCTGGTACCGACCAGAGCCAGTGCGCTCGCCTCCCCGATGGTCTTGGCCAAGTCCTCCGGCCGCTGCTCCGTTTCTCGCTTCTTCACGAACTCACGCAGCCGCTGAACGATGTCTTTGGCCCTGTCCACTTGCCCGCTCAGCTTTTCCAACGTCGCATGTGCGCGCTGGGGATCGCCGTTTTCAAAGAAGTGCTGCGCGCTTTTCGTATAGTTGGCAATCGCGGCCAAGGGCTGATTCACCTCATGCGCCAAGGCCGACGCCATTTGACCGAGCTCCGTAAACCGCGACATGTGAATGACTTCCGACTGCATCTCTTGAAACCGCCGCTCTCGTTCCTGCCGCTCCGTCAGGTCGCGGATGAAACCGGTAAAGAGGCGCTCCCCTTCGAAATCGACCTCGCCGACCGCAAGCTCGACCGGAAAGGTGTCGCCATCCTTGCGGCGGGCCGCCGCCACCCGGCCGACCCCGATGATGCGCCGCTCCCCGGTCGACAAATAGCGGGAGAGGTAGCCGTCATGCGCCTCGCGGTGGGGCGACGGCATGAGCATACTGACGTTTTGCCCCAATGCTTCTGCTGAGGCGTATCCAAAGAGACGCTCCGCCGCGGCGCTGAAGGATAGAATGACGCCGCGCTCGTCGATGACGATCATGGCGTCGGGGACGGTCGCGATGATGGAGCGCAGGTGCGCCTCCCGGCTGTTCGCCTCCGCCGCGAGCCGACTGACCAGGTCGGCGATCGAGACGATACCGATCAGTTCGTCTCCTTCGAGCACCGGCAGATGGCGGACATGGTTGTCGCCCATCAGAGACATGCACTGTTCCATAGTGTCGCTCGGGCGCGCGGTGACGACCGCCGTTTCCATGATATCTCTTACAGGCGCCGCCGGAGACGTCTTGCCCTCGAGCGCGACGTTCCGCGCATAGTGCCTCTCGGTGACGATGCCGACGATCCGTCCGCCGTCGACGACGACCAGAGAGCCGACATCTTTTTGAGCCATTTTTCCCAGGGCATCGAGCACGGTCGCGGCCGGGTGAATGGACCATACGGTCCGACCCTTTTGGTCGAGCAATTGTCGTACCGTCGTCATCCGATCTCTCGGCACCCATCGCAGCGCTTCAGCTTGACGGCGAGAGCGGGACCTTCAGCCGCCACCGCAGCTTATGAGGCGTATCCGCGCATGCTTTGATGTGGATCAATGCGGCCGGCGCGCCCCCGGCTCCTGCACCGAATTCCGGCGCGCGGAAACCACAGCAGAGTGAGGAAGCAGGAAACGGCTTGGTCGTGGGTTGTCCCAGGCTGAGGAGCGCCGGCATCAAGCGGTATGACGACGCTTGCACAATCGGAGACGACCCCTTACACGCCGAATGGCGAGTCCGAAGTCGGGCCATGCGCGGCCTTCGCCATTGGCCGCGTCGCGCCCGATCCGGGACATCCCGGCGGCGGATGGGGAGCGAACGTTGCGCGTGGACCGGATGCTCTGGTCGAAGAAGCCGGCGGCACTGTTTCTGCTCTCGCTCTGCGCCGTGGGCGCACTGAGCACGTGGTTTTCCGCCGCCGCCGTCCTGCCCGTACTCGTCGCCCGCTATCACCTCTCGGAGCTCGACCAGTCGCTCCTCACCTCCAGCGTGCTTCTCGGCTACGTCCTCGGCACCATGGCGAGCGCCTTGCTCGGCCTTGCCGACCGGTTCGACCCGCGACGTTTCTTCTCGATCTCGGCCGCCGTCGCGGGCGCCAGCAATCTGCTTCTTCTGTGGATTTCTCCCGCCTCGCCCGGCGCTATCCTATGCCGCTTCGTCACCGGGGCCATGGTGGCCGGCACCTATCCCATCGGGGTCAAGATGGCGGCGACCTGGGCGAAGAACGGCACGCGTGGCGGCAAGCGGGGCGATATGGGCCTGCTGCTCGGGCTGCTCATCGGCGCGCTGACGCT
>DAHUYF010000096.1 GCA_027315365.1 Rhodospirillales bacterium
TGGCGGAGAGGGAGGGATTCGAACCCTCGAGACCCCGCAAAGGGCCTAACGGTTTTCGAGACCGCCCCGATCGACCACTCCGGCACCTCTCCGCAAGGCCCTCAGACCCTATGGGCGCGTCGCCGCGCCCGCCCCGGTCGACGGAAGGGGGCCGACCCTAGCCTAAGGGCCGGGCTGCCGCAACCGGAAGGCTGGCCCAGCCGGCCGCGACGGCGCGCCGGCAGCCCCGTTGACAGCGCCGCGAAGCCGGCTATAGTGCGCCTCCTTCGGACGGGGTTTCGCCCGTCCGTTCGATTTTTCAGCGCAAAGCGGCAGCCATGTTCGCAGTCATCCGCACCGGCGGCAAGCAGTACAAGGTCGCCACCGACGACGTCATCACCGTGGAAAAGCTCGCCGGCGAGCCGGGCGCCACGGTGACGCTCGACGACGTGTTGATGGTCGGCGAAGGCGCCGAGGCCAAGACCAAGGTGCCGGGCGCGCGGGTCACCGCCGAGGTGGTGAAGCAGATCCGCACCGACAAGGTGCTGGTGTTCAAGAAGCGGCGGCGCCACAATTCCCGCCGCAAGAACGGCCACCGCCAGGCGCTCACCGTGCTGAAGGTCACCGGCATCACCGCCGGCTAGCCAAGGAGAGACGGCGATGGCGCATAAGAAGGCAGGCGGCTCCTCGCGCAACGGGCGCGATTCCAAGGGGCGGCGCCTGGGCGTCAAGAAGTTCGGCGGCGAGAACGTGATCGCCGGCAACATCCTGGTCCGCCAGCGCGGCACGAAATACCACCCCGGCGTCAATGTCGATATCGGCCGCGACCACACGCTTTTCGCCATCGTCGACGGGCAGGTCGATTTCCACACCACCACCGGCGGGCGCACCTATGTCTCGGTGGCGCCGCTGCCGCCGGAGGCCGCCGAGTAGGCCGTTCCGCCCGGCGCGTTGCGCCAGCAGCGACAGCTCGAGGGGGAATGGCAGCATTCCCCCTTTTTCATTGGGCCCGACCCCGCCATGAAGTTCCTCGACCAGGCCAAGATTTATGTGCGAAGCGGCGACGGCGGCGCCGGGGCGGTCAGCTTTCGCCGCGAGAAGTTCATCGAGTTCGGCGGTCCCGACGGCGGCGATGGCGGGCGCGGCGGCGACGTGGTGATCGAGACCGCGGCCAATCTCAACACTCTCATCGACTACCGCTATCAGCAGCATTTCAAGGCCGAGAAGGGCCATCACGGCATGGGCGCCAACCGCAGCGGCGCCGGCGGCGAGAGCATCGTCTTGCGGGTGCCCGTCGGCACCGAGATCCTCGACGAGGCGAACGAGCAGGTGCTGCTCGACCTCACCACTCCGGGCGAGCGCCACGTGCTGCTGAAGGGCGGCGACGGCGGCTTCGGCAATGCCCACTACAAGAGTTCGACCAACCGCGCGCCGCGCCGCGCCGATACCGGCTGGCCCGGCGAAGAGCGCTGGATCTGGCTGCGCCTCAAGCTGATCGCCGATGCCGGGCTGGTCGGGCTGCCCAATGCCGGGAAGTCGACGCTGCTCGCCGCCGCCTCGCGCGCCAAGCCGAAGATCGCCGACTATCCCTTCACCACGCTGCGGCCGCAGCTCGGCGTGGTGTCGGCGCATGGCGAGGAGTTCGTCCTCGCCGACCTGCCGGGACTGATCGAAGGCGCCAGCGAAGGCGCCGGGCTCGGCCACCGCTTCCTCGGCCATGTCGAGCGCTGCGCCGTGATCCTGCACCTGATCGACGGCACCGAGGACGACGTCGTCGGCCACTACCGCACCATCCGGGGCGAGCTCGCGCGCTATGGCCACGGGCTCGCGGACAAGCCGGAGATCATCGGCCTCAACAAGGCCGACGCGGTGCCCGCCGAAGAGCTCGCCAAGAAACGCCAAAAGCTGAAACGCGCCAGCAAGCGCCCGGTGCTGACGCTGTCGGGCGCCACCGGCGGCGGCGTGCCCGAAACGCTGTCGGCGCTGCTGACCGTGATCAAGGACGCGCGCGCCAAGGCGGTAGAAGCGAAGGCCGCGGCGGAGACGGCGACGTGAGCGGCGGCCTCGCCGCGGCGCGGCGGCTGATCGTCAAGATCGGCTCGGCGCTGCTGGTCGACGAGGCGAGCGGCGACATCCGCCGTTCCTGGCTCGAGGCGCTGGTCGACGACATCGCCCGCTGCCGCGCCCGCGGGCAGGAAGTGCTGATCGTCTCCTCCGGCGCGATCGCCGTCGGGCGCCGCCATCTCGGCCTCACCGACCGTGCCTTGAAGCTCGAGGAGAAGCAGGCCGCCGCCGCCACCGGCCAGATCCGCCTGGCGCATGCCTATCAGGAGGCGCTCGCCCGCCATGGCCTCACCGTGGCGCAGATCCTGCTGACCCCCGACGACACCGAGGAGCGCCGGCGGCATCTCAACGCGCGCGCCACGCTCGAGCAGTTGCTGGCGCTGGGCGCGGTGCCGGTGATCAACGAGAACGACACGGTGGCCACCGCCGAGATCCGCTTCGGCGACAACGACCGGCTCGCCGCGCGGGTGGCGCAGATGATCAGCGCCGACACGCTGGTGCTGCTCTCGGACATCGACGGGCTCTACACCGCCGACCCGCGCAAGGATGCCGGCGCCGCGCATGTCGCGGAACTGCACGAAATCACGCCGGAGATCGAGGCGATGGCCGGGGCGGCGCCCGCCGGCTACAGCTCCGGCGGCATGATCACCAAGCTCGCCGCGGCGCGCATCGCACTCGCCGCCGGCTGCCGCATGGCGATCGCGCGCGGCGACGGGCTTCATCCCTTGGCGGCGATCGAGGCGGGCGCGCGCTGCACCTGGTTCCTGCCCGCCGCCGAGCCGCGCACCGCAAGGAAGCGCTGGATCGCCGGCATGCTGAACCCGATGGGCGCGCTCAGCGTCGATGACGGCGCCGAAGCGGCGCTCCGGCGCGGCGGCAGCCTGCTGCCCGCCGGCGTCGTCGCGGTGGAGGGCAGCTTCGAGCGCGGCGACGCGGTGGCGGTGCGCAACGCCGGCGGGCGCGAGGTGGCACGCGGCCTCTCGGCCTATTCGAGCGCCGACGCCCGCGCCATCGCCGGCCATAAAAGCGGTGAAATCGAGGCCATCCTCGGTTACCGTGGGCGGCAGGAAATGATCCATCGCGACGATCTCGTGGTAATTTGAGATGACCGTGCAGGAGGCGACGACCAACGATCTCTACGCCGAGATGCGTGCCATCGGCGCGCGGGCGCGCGCCGCCTCGGCGCTGATGGCGCGCGCGGCGGCGGCGCAAAAGACCGCGGCGCTCACCGCGGCCGGGGCCGCGATCCGGGCCCGGCGTGGGGCGATCCTGGAGGCCAACCGCATCGACCTCGCCGATGCCCGGCAGCAGTCGCTCTCGGCGGCGATGACCGACCGCCTGCTGCTCGACGGCAAGCGGCTGGAGGCGATGGCGAAGGGGCTCGAGGAGGTGGCATCGCTGCCCGATCCCGTCGGCCGCGAGCTGGCGCGCTGGCGCCGGCCCAACGGGCTCGACATCGCTCGCGTCAGCGTGCCGCTCGGGGTCATCGGCATCATCTACGAATCGCGGCCCAACGTCACCGCCGATGCCGGCGGGCTCAGCCTGCGCGCCGGCAACGCCGCCATCCTGCGCGGTGGCTCCGAGAGCTTCCATTCCTCGCGCGCCATCCTCGACGCGCTGCGCGCCGGCCTCAAGCAGGCGGGTCTCCCCGAGGACGCGGTGCAGCTGGTGCCGACGCGCGACCGCGCCGCGGTCGGCATGATGCTGACGCTGAACGAATTCATCGACATCATCGTGCCGCGCGGCGGCCGCTCGCTGATCGAGCGGGTGCAGCGCGAGAGCCGCATGCCGGTGATCGCCCATCTCGAAGGCGTCTGCCACGTCTATGTCGATGGCGGCGCCGACCTCGCCAAGGCGCGGGCTATCGTGCTCAATGCCAAGATGCGCCGTACCGGCGTCTGCGGCGCCGCCGAGACGCTGCTGGTCGATCGCGCCGCGGCCCCGGCGATGCTGCCGCCGATCCTCGCCGATCTGCATCAGGCGGGCTGCGAGATCCGCGGCGACGCGGATGTCCGCGCGCTCGACGCGGCGGCGCTGCCGGCGAGCGAGGCGGATTGGAGCACGGAATATCTCGACGCCATCCTGTCGGTCGGCGTGGTCGACGGCGTCGCCGGCGCGATCGAGCACATCAACCGCTACGGCTCGCACCACACCGACGCGATCGTCACCGAGGACAAGCCGGCGGCCGAGCGCTTCCTCGCCGAAATCGACAGCGCCATCGTGCTGCACAACGCCTCGACGCAGTTCGCCGATGGCGGCGAGTTCGGCATGGGGGCGGAGATCGGCATCTCCACCGGCCGCCTGCCGCCGCGCGGGCCGGTCGGCGCCGAGCAGCTCGTCAGCTACAAATACCTCGTCCGCGGCAACGGCCAGGTCCGGCCGTAAGCCCGCCCTCCGGCCGATCCGGCAGCGCGTCCCGTCAGACGCCGTCCCGCTTGCGGAATTCCAAGCGGCGACCGTCGACCTCGATGACGAGATCGTAGAGGCCGAGCAGCGCCAGCAGCGCGATCAGCCCCGGGCCGAGCAGCGCGCCCGACAGCAGCAGCATCGGAATGCTGAGCCAGACGCTGTGCGTCGTCGTCAGCGCGTCGACGCAGAGCGCAATGCCGGCGACGAGAAGCAGAAGGACGATGATCCAGGCGGCTATTCTCATGATCTCTCCGGTGCGGGCGCTGCGCTTGAGCCTCCCGGAAGATTAGGCGCGCGGCCTGCCGCTGCCTATCCTCCTCCGCTTGAACCGGACCGCTGAAGGGTTAAGATCGACGCCAATCGGAACACTCCTCCGCCGGCCTCGCGGACGGAAAGGGACCGCCGACCTGCCGCCTCCTGCCGAACGGATACCCCGCTGAGCGCCTCGGTCACCCCCGGACCGGCCGGTCGTGCGACCGGTGCCCCCCTGACCACTGCCGGCCTGCATCTGGGAGCGCCGCCGCCGCGCCGGGTCGGGCTGCTCGGAGGCTCCTTCAACCCGGCCCATGAAGGCCATCTCCACATCAGCCGCGAGGCGCTGAAGCGGCTCGCCCTCGACGAGGTCTGGTGGCTGGTGGCGCCGCAGAACCCGCTGAAGCCGGCGCGCGGCATGGCGCCTTTCGCCACGCGGCTGGCGGCGGCGCGCCGGCTGGCACGCCATCCCCGGATCAGGGTGCTCGACCTCGAAGCGCGGCTCGGCACCCGCTACACCGTCGACACCGTCACGGCGCTGCAACGTCTGCTGCCGGGCACCCGCTTCGTGCTCGTCGTCGGCGCCGACATTCTTGCGCAGATCCGGCACTGGAAGCGCTGGCGCACGCTCTTTGAGCGGCTGCCCATTGCAGTCGTGGCACGCCCTACCTATTGTTTTAAGGGTCTGGCCGAGCTGCCGGCGCAGCGCTACGCGCACCGGCGGGTGGCACCCGAGGCGGCGCGCTTTATTGCCGACCGCGCCCCCCCCGCCTGGGTCTTCCTGCCCGTCAAGCTCGACGTGCGCTCGGCCACGGAGATCCGCTCCCATGCCTCGCCTTCGGGCAAGGCGCGGGGGCGGCGGACGCAACGCTAGACGAGGTGGCCCATACCCCGCCGCACACCCCAGCCGCGCCCTGACGCGGCCGTTAAACCATCGCTTCTCGCGCTCATCGAGAAGACCCTCGAGGACGGCAAGGCAGAAGACCTCACCGTCATCGACCTCCAAGGCAAATCCGGCATCGCCGATCACCTCGTCATCGCCAGCGGGCTCTCGCAACGCCAGGTGGTAGCGCTGGCCGAGCGCGTGCTCGAGGCGCTCAAGGCGAACGGCTATGGCCGCCGTGCGGCCGAAGGCCTGCGCCAAGGCGACTGGGTGCTGATCGATGCCGGCGACGTCATCGTCCATCTCTTCCGCCCCGACGTGCGCAGCTTCTACAACCTCGAGAAGATGTGGGGAGAGAGCCTGGGCGAGCCTGCCACCGTCGTGCTCGGCTGAGCCGGCGGTCCGGCGCCACGGCCGATGCGCCTCTCCATCATCGCCGTGGGCCGGCTGAAGGCCGGACCACATGCGGCGCTGGTCGGCTATTACGCCGAGCGCCTGACCTTTCCGCTTGCGCTGCGCGAGGTCGAGGAGAAGCGCCCGCTGCCGCCGGCCGAGCTGGTCGAGCGCGAAGCGGCGCTGCTGCTGGCCGCGGCGCCGCCGGGCGCCACGATGGTCGCCCTCGACATGCGCGGCAAGGCGCTCGCCAGCGAGGCCCTGGCCGAGCGCATGGCCGGGTGGCAGGCGCGCGGCCTGCGCGACCTCGCCTTCTTCATCGGCGGCGCCGAAGGGCTGGCCGACAGCGTGCGGCGGAAGTCCGCGCTCGTCCTGTCGCTGGGGCCGATGACCTGGCCGCATCTGCTCGTCCGCGGCATGCTGCTGGAGCAGCTCTATCGCGCCCAGCAGATCATGGCCGGC
Source organism: Rhodospirillales bacterium (assembly GCA_027315365.1). Taxonomy (GTDB): domain Bacteria; phylum Pseudomonadota; class Alphaproteobacteria; order ATCC43930; family CGMCC-115725; genus DAHUYF01. The sequence goes on from DAHUYF010000096.1 coordinate 6,443, forward strand.
CATCCCTATCATCGGGGATAGCGCCGACCCGCAGGGTTAACGGAAGCTTAATCCGGCGCCCGAAGCGGGCTTAAGGTTTGCTAACCTCTCGCCGTTAAGCTGACGCTTCGGTTCATACCCGGTCGGCGGGAACGGAGCGGCGGGGATCAGAGGATGGTCAAGCATCGGCCTCGGCAGGCGGGCGCGGCGGACGGCATCCCGGCCGCGCTGTTCCAGGACCATCCGCTGCCGATGTGGCTCGCCGAGCCCGCCGGCGGGCGCATCCTCGAGGTCAATGCCAGCGCGCTCGGCCATTACGGCTACAGCCGCGCGCGGTTCCTCGCCATGTGCGCGGCCGATCTCGAAGCCGGCACGGCGTCCGGGGACACGGCCGGCATCCATCGCCATCGCAGGGCCGACGGCACGGTGATCGCCGTCCGCCTGGCAAGCGTGACGCTGGCCGCCACCGGCGCGGAACTCGTCACCGCCATCGACGTCACCGCCGAGATCGAGGCCGCACGGACAGCGCTGCAGCGCGAGCAGCGCTTCCAGAATCTCTTCGAAGTCGCCTCCGACTGGTATTGGGAGATGGATGCCGACCAGCGCCTCACCTACGTCTCGCCCAATCTCGAGACCATCTCCGGCCTCACCATCGCCTCGATGCTCGGCCGGCGCATCCAGGAGATCGACGGCGCCGAGCTCGATCCCGAGGATGCGAAGGCGATTTACGCCGCGGTGGCGGCGCGCCGGCCGTTCCGCGACGCCCTCTACCGCACCCGCCCCTGGCTGCGCGACGGCAAGCCGCGCTACGTCAAGACCAGCGCCGTGCCGTATGTCGACGCCGCTGGCATTTTCGCCGGCTATTGCGGCGTCTCCAAGGACGTGACCGCGCAGATCGAGGCGGAGCATTCGCTGCGCGAGAGCGAGCAGCGCTTCAGACAGATCTGCGAAGCGACCTCGGATTATTTCTGGGAGATGGATGCGGAGCTTCGCCTCACCTATGTCTCGGCGAATTTCGAGGCGTTGTTCGGCATCTCGGCAGCCGAGCCGCTGGGCAAGCGGATCACCGACGTTCCCGGCATCGGCGTCGATCCCGAGATGGGCCGCCAGTTCGCCGCCGCGATCAACGCGCACAAGCCGTATCGCGACCTCGTCTTCTTTCGCCGCTTCGCGGACCGCACGCAGCATTGGGTCAAGTCCAGCGGCCTGCCGATCTTCGACGAGGCCGGCACCTTCCAGGGATATCGCGGCGTCGGCACCGACATCACCGGCCACAAGCTCGCCGCCGAGGCGGCGGTGCTGGCGCAGGGCCGGCTCGAAGACGCGGTCGCGCATGTGCGCCAACCGTTCGTGCTCTACGACGCCGAGGATCGCGTCCTCGCCCTCAACCAGGCCTTCGCCGACCTGCATCGCCGCGCCGACGCGCAGAGCTTCGTCTACAAGGGCATCTCGTTCCGCGAGATCGCCGCGCGCCGCCTGCGGCACGGCTTCTACGCCGCCGGGCCGGAAGATGAAGCGATCGACGTCGCCGTCCTGCTCGCCCGCCACGAGCGCGATGGCGAGCATGTCTGCCATCTCAGCGACGACCGCTGGATGCTGGTCGATCACCGCCGCCTGCCCGGCGGCGGCAGCCTCGACCTCTGGACCGACATCACCGCGATCCGCCGCGCCCGCACCGCCGAGGCCGCCAACCACGCCAAATCCGAATTCCTCGCGCGTATGAGCCACGAGCTGCGCACGCCCTTGAACGCCGTCATCGGCTACAGCGAGATGCTGCTGGAGGACGCCGAGGCCGAGGGCAGCAACGAGCAGCAGATCGGCGATCTCCGCCGCATCAACAGCGCCGGGAGGCACCTGCTGTCGCTGGTCACCGACGTGCTCGACCTCTCCAAGATCGAGGCCGGCAAGATGGAGCTCGCCGCCGAGCCCGTCGATCTCGACAAGCTCGTCGACGACGTCGTCGCCACCTGCCGGCCGCTGGTGGCGACGAACGGCAACGAGCTGGCGATCGAGCGCGAGGACGGGCTCGGCACCATCATCGGCGACCAGACCAAGCTGCGCCAGGTAGTGCTCAACCTGCTCAGCAACGCGGCCAAATTCACCCATCAGGGCCGCGTCACCTTGGCGGCGGCTCGCGAGTGCGCACCGGCCGGCGACTGGATCCGCGTTGCGGTGCGCGACACCGGCATAGGCATCAGCCCCGAGAACCTCGCGAAGCTGTTCCAGAACTTCAGCCAGGTCGCCGCCGCGAGCGGCAGCGGCCAGAGCGGCACCGGCCTCGGCCTTGCGCTCAGCCAGAAGCTCTGCCGGCTGATGGGCGGCGACATCACGGTGGAGACCCGGCCCGGCCAGGGCTCCAGCTTCACCATCCGCATTCCGGCCGCACCCGCCGAGGCGCCGGCGTCGGCGCCGCCGCGGCAGCGGCTGCGGGCCGGGTCGGCACCCTCCTCCTGAGGCGGAGCGGAGCACTACCCCGGACCCGGCCGTTACTCTATAAGTCATGAGCATGCAAACTCCCTCCCGCCCTCGCCCGGTGGTGCTGTGCGTCCTCGACGGCTGGGGCTGCCGCGCCGAGCCGGCCGACAATGCCATCCGCGCCGCCGACACCCCCAACTGGCGCCGCTTCCTCGGCACCGCGCCCCATGCCCGGCTGCAGGCGAGCGAACTCTATGTCGGATTGCCCGAGGGCCAGATGGGCAATTCCGAGGTCGGCCACATGAATCTCGGCGCCGGCCGGGTGGTGATGCAGGATCTGCCGCGCATCGACCGGGCGATCGCCGATGGCAGCCTGGCACGCAATCCGGCGCTCGCGGCGTTCATCGGAGCGCTCAAGGCGAGCGGCGGCACCGCGCATCTGCTGGGGCTGCTGTCGCCGGGCGGCGTCCATTCGCATCAGCGCCATCTCGCCGTGCTGGCACGCCTGCTCGATGCCGCCGGCATCCCGGTTCGCGTGCACGCCTTCCTCGACGGCCGCGACACGCCGCCCCAATCGGCGGCCGAATATCTCAAGCAGTTCGCCGCCGATACCGCCGGGCTCAAGGGCGTCGCCATCGCCACGATCAGCGGCCGCTATTACGCCATGGACCGCGACAAGCGCTGGGATCGCGTCGAGAAGGCCTATCGCGCGCTCGCCGGCGCCGAGGGCGAGCGCGCCGGCGATGCCGAAGCGGCGCTGCGCCAAGCCTATGACGCCGGCAAGAGCGATGAATTCGTGCTGCCGACGGCGATCGGCGACTACCCCGGTATGCGCGACGGCGACGGCCTGGTCTCGGCCAATTTCCGTGCCGACCGCATGCGCGAGATCCTGGACGCGCTGCTCGACCCGGGTTTCGCCGGCTTCCGGCGCGAGCGCGCGGTGACCTTCGCGGCGGCGCTCGGCATGAGCGAATATTCGACCGAGCTGAAGCGCTTCCTCAAGACGCTGTTCCCGCCCGAGGATCTTGCCGACACCTTCGGCGAGGTGGTGTCGCGCGCCGGGCTGACGCAGCTGCGCATCGCCGAGACCGAGAAATACGCCCATGTCACCTTCTTCTTCAATGGCGGGCGCGAGGCCGAGTTCCCCGGCGAGAGCCGCATCCTGGTGCCCTCGCCCAAGGTCGCCACATACGATCTGAAGCCGGAGATGTCGGCGCCGGAGGTCACCGACAAGCTGGTGGCGGCGATCGACCAGGGCCGTTTCGACGTCATCGTCGTCAACTACGCCAACGCCGACATGGTCGGCCATACCGGCGATTCCGCTGCGGCGGTAAAGGCGGTGGAGGCGGTCGACCGCTGCCTCGGCCGGCTCGCCGAAGCGGTTACCCGCGCCGGCGGCGCGCTGCTCATCACCGCCGATCACGGCAATGCCGAGATGATGCGCGATCCCGCCACCGGCCAGCCGCACACCGCGCACACCCTCAATCCCGTGCCGCTGCTGCTGGTGAACCCGCCGGCCGGCGTCACCGGCCTCGAGGGCGGGCGGCTGGCCGATGTGGCGCCGACGCTGCTGCTGCTGCTGGGGCTGCGCCAGCCCCGGGCGATGACCGGCAAGCCGCTGCTGCGCCGCGCTGCCGAGCGTGCCTCGGCCTGACGTTTCCCCGCTCGCGCCGCTGCCGCTGCTGCTGGCGGGGCTGCTGATTTGTGCCGCCGCCCGCGCCGAAGACAACCCGGAGCAGCAGCTCAAATCGGTGCAGCAGCAGCTCGAGGAGAGCCGGCAGAAGCAGGTGCAATACGCGCAACAGGCCGAGGCACTCGCCCGCGAGATCGAGGCGCTGCGCGCCGACAGCATCGCTGCCGCCCAATCGGCACAGCAGCATGAGGCGGCGCTCTCGGCGCTCGAGGATCGGCTGGCCTCGCTCGGCGTCGAAGAGGCGCGCAAATCCGACGAGCTGAAACGCCACCGCGCGCAGCAGCAGCAGCTCCTGATGGCGCTCGAACGACTGGCGCGCAATCCACCCGAGGCGCTGGCGCTGGCGCCGGGCGACCCCGTCGACGCGGTACGCTCGGCGCTGCTGATGGGCGCCGCGGTGCCGCCGCTCGAAGCCCAGGCGCGCCGGCTGGGGCGCGAGGTCGCGGCGCTGGCCAATCTGCGCCGCGAGACCGAAGCGGCCGAGGCGCGACACCGCGCCGAGCGCGTCGACCTCGACAAGGAACAGACGCGGCTCGCCGCGCTCATCGCGCGCAAGGCGGTGCTGCAGGACGAGGCGCAGCACGGCGCCGCCGAGAACGGCCAGCACCAGCTCCAGCTCGCCGCCCAGGCGACCGACCTGCAGCAGCTCATCGAGCGGCTGGATACCGAGCGCAAGGCGCGGGAGGCCGAGGCGCAGCGGCGACGCCAGGAACAGCAGCGCCAGGCCGAGGCCGAGCGGCGCGCCGCCGAGCAGCTGATGGCTTTGCAGCAAAAGCGTCCGGCGGAACGCGACAACAGCGTCGTCGTCACCGCCCCGCCGCCGCCGCTTCGCGACCCCGGCAAGCCCGCCGCGCTGCGGCCCTTTGCCCAGGCGCGCGGCGCCATGCTCATTCCGGCCAGCGGCCGGCTGCTGCGCCGCTTCGGCGAGAATGACGAGCTCGGGATGGCCGCCAAGGGCCTCACCTTCGAGACACGGGGCGGCGCCCAGGTGGTGGCGCCCTATGACGGCCGCGTGCTGTTTTCCGGCCCGTTCAAGGGCTACGGGCAAATATTGATCATCGAACACGGCGACGGCTATCATTCGCTGCTGGCGGGGCTCGATCGGGTCGAGGGCACCGTTGGGCAGTGGGTGGTGGCCGGCGAACCGGTCGGCACCATGCCGCGCGGCGACCGGAAGCCGCATCTCTATCTCGAGCTGCGCCATGACGGCCAGCCGATCAACCCGCTGCCATGGTTAGCAACTCGTGATGAAAAGGTAAGTGGATGAAGCGTCTCGGTCTCAGCGCGGCTTGCGCCGCCACTCTCGCCTGGCTGGTCGTCCCGGCGGCGGCACAACAGCAGCAACAGCAGCAGCCGGATCAGGCGCCGCAATCCAGCTCCGACACCTATCGCCAGCTCGACCTGTTCGGCGAGGTGTTCGAGCGCGTCCGCGCCGACTACGTCGAGGAGGTCTCCGACGAGCAGCTCATCGAGGCCGCGATCAACGGCATGCTGAGTTCGCTCGATCCGCATTCGAGCTACATGAACGCCAAGAGCTTCCGCGACATGCAGGTGCAGGTGCGCGGCGAGTTCGGCGGCCTCGGCATCGAGGTCACCATGGAGAGCGGCGTCATCAAGGTGGTGTCGCCGATCGACGACACGCCGGCGGCCAAGGCGGGGCTCAAGCCCGGCGACTTCATCACCCATATCGACGGCGAGCCGGTGCTGGGCCTGTCGCTCAACGACGCGGTCGAGCGCATGCGCGGCCCGGTCAACAGCAAGATCAAGCTCACCATCCGCCGGGAGGGCCGCGATCCCTTCGACGTGACGCTCGCCCGCGCCGTCATCAAGATCCAGTCGGTGAAGTCGCACCTCGAAGGCAGCGACATCGGCTATATCCGCATCACCAGCTTCAACGAGCAGGCCGACAGCGGATTGAAGGCGGCGATGAAGGCGCTGAAGAGCCAGGCGGGCGACCATCTGCAGGGCATCGTGCTCGATCTGCGCAACAATCCCGGCGGCCTGCTCGATCAGGCGATCGCCGTCTCCAACGACTTCCTCGACAAGGGCGAAATCGTCTCGACCCGCGGCCGGCATACCGAAGACGCCGCGCGCTACAACGCCAAGCCCGGCGGCGACCTGACCGGCGGCCTGCCGATGGTGGTGCTGATCAACGGCGGCTCCGCCTCCGCCTCGGAAATCGTCGCCGGCGCGCTGCAGGACCAGCACCGCGCGGTGCTGCTGGGGACGCGCTCCTTCGGCAAGGGCTCGGTGCAGACCATCATCCAGCTCCCCGGCCATGGCGCGATGCGGCTCACCACCGCGCGCTACTACACCCCCTCCGGCCGCTCGATCCAGGCCAAGGGCATCGAGCCCGACATCACCGTCGAGCCCGCCCGGATCGAGAAGCTCGCGGTGAGCGAGGGGCGGCACGAGGCCGATTTGCGCGGCGCGCTCAAGAACACCGATGCCGCCCCGGCCGCGCCGCAGAGCAGCAACGACAACAAGCCGAACGTGCCGCCGGGGACCCAGCCGGCCGGCCCGAAGGAGCCCGGTGGCGTCGACCCCAACGTGATGGGCACGGCCGAGGACTACCAGCTCGCCCGCGCCCTCGACATGCTGCGCGGGATCGCGCTCTTCAACAGCACCCGGGCGGGGAATTGACCGGCGCCGCACCGTGCCCCTGCGCGAACCCGGCGCGGTCGAGTTCGCCGCGGCGCGCGTGAGACGCGGCCGCACCGCCGCTGCGCTGCTACTGGCGATCGCCGGCGCCGCCGGCTTTGCCTGGCTCTGGCTGCCCGCCGAGGCGCCGAAGCCGGCACCGCCGAAATTTGCTGAAGTGCGGATGCCGATGCCGCCCCCGCCGGCGGCGGCGGCGCCGGCGCCGGTCACCGCCGCGATCCCGCCGCCGCCAGCCGCCCCGGCGGCCCCGAC
>DAHUYF010000097.1 GCA_027315365.1 Rhodospirillales bacterium
CTGGGTGCCGAAGCTGCTCGCGGCGCTCAAGCGCTCCGCCCAGCTCGAGCACCTCTCCAGCAGTTTCACCGAAGAGGGGCGGACCATTCAGATCGAGGTGGACCATGGCACCGCAGCGCGCTTTGGCATCACCGATGCCACCATCGACAACGCGCTCTATGACGCCTTTGGGCAGCGGATCATCTCGACGATCTACACGCAATCGAACGACTATCGGGTGATCCTCACGGCCAACCCGACCCTGTCGGACACGGTACGCGCACTCAACACGTTCTACATTCCGTCCGCTGGCGGGGGGCAGGTGCCGCTCGGCTCGATCGCGCGCATCTCGGTCAAGGACGCGCCCCTGTCGCTCGATCACCTGGGACAGTTTCCGGCGGCCATGTTCTCCTTCGACACCGCTCCGGGGGCCTCCCTCGGGGCGGCGGTGAGCGCGATCCGCCAGGCCGAGAGCGCCATCCGCCTGCCGGTGAGCATCTCGACCACCTTCCAGGGCGAGCTGCTCGCCTTCCAGTCCTCCCTGACGAGCGAGGTGCTGCTGCTGCTTGCGGCCATCGCCACGGTGTACATCGTGCTGGGGGTGCTCTACGAGAGCTACATCCACCCGCTCACCATCCTCTCGACGCTTCCGTCGGCGGGCATCGGGGCGGTGCTCGCGCTGATGATGGCCGGTGAGAGCCTGGACATCATCTCCATCATCGGCATCGTGCTCCTGATCGGCATCGTCAAGAAGAACGCCATCATGATGATCGATTGCGCAATCGACGCCGAGCGCACCCAGCATCTGACGCCGGACCAGGCAATCTACCAGGCCTGCCTGCTGCGCTTCCGTCCGATCATGATGACCACGATGGCGGCGCTGTTCGGCGCCCTGCCGCTGGCGCTCGGCACCGGCGACGGCGCCGAGCTGCGCCAGCCGCTGGGCATCTCCATCGTCGGCGGCCTGATCGTCAGCCAGATCCTAACCCTTTACACCACGCCGGTGATCTATCTCTATCTCGACCGCTTCCGCCTGTGGGCGCGCGGCCAGCGAGGCGGCCTGGATCTACCCGGCGGCGCCGTGACGGAGCCCGGGGAATGAGCAGAACCTTCGCCCTCGCCCTGCTTGCCCTGCTCGCGGGTTGCATGGTCGGCCCCGACTACAAGCGCCCGTCGGCGCCGGTGCCGGCGGACTACAAGGAGGACGGCTGGAAGGCGGCCGAGCCCAAGGACGCGCTCCGCCGCGACGAGTGGTGGTCGATCTACAACGATCCGGTACTCGACGGGCTCGAGCGGCAGATCGACATCTCCAACCAGACGCTGAAATCGGTCGAGGCCGCCTACGAGGAGGCCCGCGCCGTGGTTGCCGAAGCGCAGTCCGGGCTCTTCCCGTTCCTGTCGCTCTCCGGCGGAGGCACGCGTTCGGGGCAGGGCAACGCCGCCACCTATTCGCGGTTCTCCAACGGCGGCAATGTGAGCAACATCGATCTTTCGGCCGTCGTGAGCTGGAATCTCGACATCTGGGGACAGATCCGCCGCACCATCGAAAGCGACATCGCCAGCGCCCAGGCGAGCGCCGCCGATATCGCCAATGCGCGGCTGGTGGCGCAGGGCCAGCTCGCCACGCTCTATTTCGAGCTGCGCGCGGCCGACGCGCTGCAGCGGATGCTCTATTCCGCCGTCGATGCCTTCACGAAATCTCTGGATATCACGAAAAACCAGTTCGCGGCCGGCACCGCGGCGCAGACCGACGTCGTCACCGCGGAAACCCAGGTCGAGCAGACCCGCGCGCAGGCGATCGCTGTGGGGGTGCAGCGCGCGCAGTTCGAGCATGCCATCGCTGCGCTGATCGGCAGGCCGCCGGCCGAGCTCGCCGTGCCACCGGCGCCGCTGACGGCGAGCGTACCGGTGGCGCCGGCTGAGGTACCGTCGGCGCTGCTCGAGCGCCGTCCCGACATCGCCGCCGCCGAGCGGCTGATGGCCTCGAGCAACGCGCAGATCGGAGTCGCGATCGCCGGCTATTATCCCGACATCACGCTGTCGGCCTCCTATGGCTATGCCAGCACCGGTCTGGCGAAGCTGCTGCGCGCCTCCAACAGCCTCTGGTCGATTGGCCCGTCATTCGTCGAGCCCGTGTTCAATGCCGGGCTGACCGCGGCGCAGGTGGCGGCGGCAAAGGCGATCTACGCCCAGACCATAGCCAATTACCGCCAGACCGTGCTGACCGGCTTCCAGCAGGTGGAGGACGAGCTGGCGGCATTACGCATCCTGGCGCAGCAGCAGGTGGTAGAGGACAATACGGTGCGGCTCGCACGCGAGGAGGAGCGACTCACCCTCAACCAGTACCAGCAGGGCACGGTCGCCTATACCGCCGTCATCGTCGCCGAGACGACCCGGCTCGTCAATGAAGAGACCGCGCTCGGCATCCTGCAGAGCCGGCTGGTCGCCAGCGTCGCGCTGATCCAGGCGCTGGGCGGCGGCTGGGACGCGCGGGAGCTTCCGGACAACAGCCAAGTGACCGCGGACGATCCCGTCACCGCGCCTCGGTAAGCCTCAAGCGGCGGGCGACTGGCCCTCGGCCTTGCGCGCGGCGGCGGCGGCGATGCGGCGCTTCAGGCGGCGCGCCTCCAGGGTCAGCTTGCTGTCGGCCGTGCCCAGGAGATAGGCGTCGATCCCGCCATTATGCTCGACGGTGCGGATGCCGCGGGTGGAGAGCCGCACGCGCACCGCGGTGCCGAGCACGTCGGAAAGCAGCGAGGTGGCCTGTAGATTCGGCAGAAACCGGCGCCTGGTCTTGTTGTTGGCGTGGCTCACATTGTTGCCGACCAGCACGCCCTTGCCCGTGATGAAGCACCGTCTCGCCATGACCGTCCTCGGAAGCAATGACGGCCCCGCGAGGTCGAGGGGCCGCAATGAAGGCCGGTTTTTAGGCCAAGGCGGCCCCGGCGTCAAGTCGGGCGCCGCCCTCCGCCAAACGCCTGGAGCGCCGTTTTGGCGGCGACGGTGGGGGTGACGGCGCCGGCGGCGACCTCGACCTCCAGCCGGCCGAGGCGCTCCGCCACCTTGGCATCGGCCTTGAACAGCTCCATCAGCCCCTCGCCGATCTCGCTCCAGAGATGGGCGCGGGCCTGAGCCGACCGGCGGCCCTCCAGCCCGCCGCCGGCCCGCAGCACGGCGAGGCGGCGGGTGACGGCCTGCCACAGCGTGTCGATGCCCCGTCGCTCCAGCGCCGAGACCGCCACCACCTCCGCCCCCTCCTCCGAGGGCGGGCGCAGCAGGCGCACGGCGTGGCGATAATCGGCCACGGCGCGCATCGCCGCGGGCTGAAGGTCGCCATCGGCCTTGTTGACGACGAGGAGGTCGGCCAGCTCGACGATGCCCTTCTTGATGCCCTGGAGGTCGTCGCCGCCACCGGGCGCCAGCAGCAGCAGGAAGAGATCGACCATGTCGGCCACCGCCGTCTCCGACTGGCCGACCCCCACGGTCTCGACGATGACCACATCGAAGCCGGCCGCCTCCACCACCAGCATCGCCTCGCGGGTGCGCCGGGCGACGCCGCCCAGCGTCCGGCCCGCGGGCGAGGGTCGGATGAAGGCGTGATCCTTGCGCGCCAGTTCGGCCATGCGCGTCTTGTCGCCCAGGATCGAGCCGCCGCCGCGCTTGGAGGAAGGGTCGACCGCCAGCACCGCGACGCGGTGGCCGGCGTCGATCGCCGTCAGCCCGAATGCCTCGATGAAGGTCGACTTGCCCACGCCAGGCGCGCCGGAGATGCCGAGCCGCATCGATTTCCCGACGTCGGGAAGCAGCAGCGCGAGCAGCGCCTCCGCCGCGGCGCGATGGTCGTCGCGCGTCGATTCAACCAGCGTGATCGCCCTCGCCAAGGCCCGCCGGTCGCCGCCGCGAACCCCGGCGGCAAGCTTTCGGACGTCGATTCGTGTCGCCCTCATGATGGTTCAATAGCACGGAAGGGAGGGGATCGGGTACCGCCCGCCCGCTAGAGGAACGTCTTGCGTACGTCGACGCTCGAGTAATGGTTGAGGGCGGCGAAGTTCTTGGCCAGCCAGGCCTCCGCGGTGCGCCGGCCGAGCTCCTTGAGATAGAGCAGGAAGTCGAGATCGGTGTTCATCTTGCTGGCGACGCCGAGCTTCTCCATCTCAGGCTCGGCTTCGATCATGTGGATCAGCATCTTCTTGAGGCGGCGGACCTCGGGATGGGCGCCGTCGGCTTCGACCAGGCGCTCGACGAAGGCGATCGCCCGCAACTCGCTCAGCAGCGAGGCGTTGAAGGTGATCTCGTTGAGCCGGTTGGTGATCTCGGTGGCGGTGTGCGGCACGCCCGGCCGCGTCAGCGGATTGATCTGCACGATGACGATGTCGCGCGACTGGGCGCCGTAGATCAGCGGCCAGAGCGAGGGGTTGCCCATGTAGCCGCCGTCCCAATAGGCCTCGCCCTCGATCACCACCGCCTGAAAGGCCTGCGGCAGGCAAGCCGAGGCCAGCAGCGCGTCGAGGCTGAGCTCGCGCCGTTCGAAGATGCGGCCCTTGCCGGTGCGCACATTGGTCGCGGTGACGAAGAGCTTGATCGAATCCGGCGCGCTCAGCGCCTCGAGATCGAGCATGCCGGCAAGCAGCTCGCGCAGCGGCGACAGGTTCAGCGGGTTGATCTGGTAGGGCGAGATCAAGCGGCTCACCTGGTCGACGAAGATCGCGGCCGGCGACCCGTCGATGTTCCAGCTGCCGAGCGCCCGCTCGTAGAACCCGCGATGCACCGGGCTCAGCAACCCGATCTCGCTGAGGCGATGCCAGAACCGGTCGAGCTCGGCGCGCGCGCCGGCGGCGCCTCCCTTCACGAAGCCTTGCGCCAGCACCGCCGCGTTGATCGCGCCGGCGCTGGTGCCGCTGATCGCTTCGATGGCGAGCCGGCCGTCCTCGAGCAGGCGGTCGAGCACGCCCCAGGTGAAGGCGCCGTGCGCGCCGCCGCCCTGGAGCGCGAGGTTGACCGTGCGCCGCTCGCCGGCGGCGGCCGCCATCGCCACGGCGCTATTCCGCGACCGCGGCGAGCGCCGCCGCATGCTCCTCGGCCTCCTGCTGGCGCGCCCACATGGCGGCGTAGACGCCGCCCTGCGCCAGCAGCGCACCGTGGTCGCCGCGCTCGACGATGCCGCCCTGGTCGAGCACCAGGATCTCGTCGGCCTTGACCACGGTCGAAAGGCGGTGGGCGATGACCAGGGTCGTGCGTCCGGCCGAGACCTCGTCGAGATTGGCCTGGATCTCCTGCTCGGTGCGGGTGTCGAGCGCCGAGGTCGCCTCGTCGAAGATCAGTATCTGCGGGTTCTTGAGCAGGACGCGGGCTATGGCGACGCGCTGCTTCTCGCCGCCGGAGAGTTTCAGGCCGCGCTCGCCGACCTTGGTGCGGTAGCCGTCGGGCAGGCCGCTGACGAAATCGTGGATGCGCGCATGGCGCGCCGCGTCCTCGACCTCGCGGTCGCCGGCGCCGGGCCGGCCATAGGCGATGTTGTAGCGCACGGTGTCGTTGAACAGCACCGTGTCCTGCGGCACGACGCCGATGGCGCGGCGCAGGCTCGCCTGCGTCACCGCGCGCAGATCCTGGCCGTCGATGCGGATGGCGCCGGCATCCACGTCGTAGAAGCGGAACAGCAGGCGGGCGATGGTCGACTTGCCGCTGCCGCTCGGCCCGACGATGGCGACGGTGCCGCCGGCCGGCACGCGGAAGGAGACATCATGCAGGATGGCACGGCGGGGATCGTAGCGGAAGGAGACCTGCTCGAAGACGATCTCGCCGCGGCTCACCGCGAGATCGGGCGCGCCGGGCCGGTCCTCGACCTCGGCGCGCACGCCGAGCAGGCGGAACATCGATTCCAGATCGGTCAGCGATTGCTTGATGTTGCGGTAGACCATGCCGAGCACGTTCAACGGCGCGTAGAGCTGGACGAGATAGGAGTTCACCAGCACGAAATCGCCCACCGTCATGCTGCCGCGCGACACGCCGCGCGCGGCCAGCAGCATCACGGTGACGAGACCGGCGGCGATGATGGCGCCCTGGCCGATGTTGAGCGCCGAGAGCGTGGTCTGGCTCTTGACCGCCGCGCGCTCATAGGCACGCAGCGCTTTGTCGAAGCGCTCGGCCTCATGCGCCTCGTTGGCGAAATACTTCACCGTCTCGAAGTTGAGCAGGCTGTCGATTGCCCTGGTGTTGGCCTCGTTGTCGCGCTCGTTCATCTCGCGGCGGAACTTGATGCGCCAGTCGGTAACGGCGAAGGTGAAGGCGACATAGCCGACGATCGTCGCCAAGGTGGCGAGCGCGAAATCCGCCCGGTAGAAGCCCCACAGGATGCCGCAGACCAGCAGGATCTCGATCAGAGTCGGCACGACGTTGAAGAGCATGTAAGACAGCAGGAACTCGGTGCCGCGGATGCCGCGCTCGATGGCCCGCGACAACCCGCCGGTCTGGCGGTCGAGATGGAAGCGCAGCGACAGCGCGTGAAGGTGGCGGAAAGTGGCGAGCGCCACGCGGCGCACCGCGCGCTGCCCGACCTTGGCGAAGACCGCGTCGCGCAGCTCCGCGAAGAGCTGGGCGCCGACCCGCGCGAGGCCGTATCCCACGATCAGCGCCACCGGCACGGCGATCGCCGCGGGATGGCCCGGCGACAGCCGATCGACCGCGCCCTTGTAGAGCAGCGGCACATAGACGTTGACGCCTTTGGCGACGAGCAGCAGGGCCAGCGAGATCAGCACGCGGGCGCGCAGGCCGGCATCGCGCGGCCAGAGATAGGGCGCCAGCTGGCGCACCGCTTTGAGCTCCTCGCGCAGGCCGGCCGCGGAGGGCGGCCCGAGCCCGGGCGCGGCGATGCGCTCGCCGCTCATGAAGGCTGCGGCTCGTGCCGCGCCCGTCGCGCGCGCGGCAGGCGCACCGCCAGCGCCAGCACCAGCGCCATGACGGCGGCGCCGACATAATAGGGGGCACCGCGTCCCCAGCCCTCGAACAGCGGGCCCGCCGCCGCCGGGCCAACGATGCGCGACAGGCTGCTGGCGGATTGCGACACGCCGAGGACGCCGCCGCGCTCGTCGATATCGGCCTGCTGCGAGATCAGGCTGGAGATCGACGGATTGAGCAGCCCCATGCCGAGCGCCAGCAGCGCGTCGACGGCCAGCAGCCGCCACAGCACGAGCGCGAAGGGCAGGAAGGCCAGCCCAAGCGCGATCATGGCGGCGCCCGCCTGCACCAGCCGCGCCTCGCCGAAGCGCTTCGACAGCCGGCCGATGAGACCGCCCTGCACCACCACCAGCACCAGCCCGACATAGAGGAAATTGTAGCCGACCCCGCGCGGCCCCCAGCCATAGGCGCTGTTGGCCCAGAGCGCGAAGGTCGTCTCCATGCCGGCAAAGGCGGTCACGGTGACGAACAGCAGCAGGATGAGCCGGCGCAGCACCGGGCGGGTCATGACGTCCTGCGCCACCCGCCAGCGGCTCGGCCGCGCGCCGGCCCGGCGCGCGGCTGCCGGCAGGCTTTCCTTGAGGCGGACAAAGGCGATCACCAAGGCCACCGCCGAGAGGCCGGCGGCGAGAAAAGCCGGCCGCGCCAGCGCCGCGGCGGTCGGATCGCCGCCGGCGACGAGGCCGCCCAGCGCCGGCCCCACGGTGAAGCCGAGGCCGAAGGCGGCGCCGATCACGCCCATGCCCTTGGCGCGCGTCTCGGGGGTGGTGACGTCGCTGACATAGGCCTGCGCCGCGGCGATGTTGCCGGCGCCGAGGCCGGCGAGCAGGCGGGCGGCGAAGAGCATCCACAGCGCGTCGGCAAATCCCAGCCAAAGGTACGACGCGATCGAGGCGCAGAGGCTCAGCAGCAGCACCGGGCGGCGGCCGAGCCGATCGCTCAGGCGGCCGAGCAGCGGCGAGGCGAAGAATTGCGCCAGCGAGTAGCACGCCATCATCCAGGTGATCTCGGTCGCGCTCGCGCCGAAACGAATGCCGTAGAAGGGCAGCAGCGGAATGACGACGCCGAAGCCGACGAGGTCGATGAAGACGATCAGGAAGAGGATGGGCATGGGTGGGATAGATAGCGGCGCGCGGCGCTGGAGGCCAGAGCCGCCACTCCTGCCCGATAGCACGAATGCCTGCGCATCACCCGCGACAGAGAAAGCCGCGACGAGCGCTCAGGCTGCGATCCGCTTCTTCTCGATGAGCCGCAGGATCTCGCTGGCGGCGAGCGGGATGTTGGTGCCGGGACCGTAGATCGCGGCGACACCGGCGCTGCGCAGGAAGTCGTAGTCCTGCGGCGGAATGACGCCGCCGCACACCACCAGGACATCGTCGGCCCCTTGCTGCTTCAGCGCGGCGACGAGCTCGGGCACCAGCGTCTTGTGGCCGGCCGCCTGGCTCGAGACGCCGACGACGTGGACGTCGTTCTCCACCGCCTGGCGCGCCGCCTCCTGCGGCGTCTGGAACAGCGGCCCGATATCGACGTCGAAGCCGATATCGGCAAAGGCGGTGGCGATCACCTTAGCGCCGCGGTCATGCCCGTCCTGGCCGAGCTTCACCACCAGCATGCGCGGACGTCTTCCCTCGGACGCGGCGAAGGTCTCGATCTCGCGCTGGATGCGGCGATAGCCCTCGTCGCCCTCGTAGAGCGCGCCGTAGACGCCGGAGACCGAGCGGATGGTGGCGCGATGGCGGGTGAACACCGCCTCGAGCGCATCGGAGATCTCGCCCACCGTGGCGCGCGCGCGCGTCGCCTCAACCGCCAGCGCCAGCAGGTTGCCGCTGCCGTCCGCCGCCGCCGCACCGAGCGCCGAGAGCGCCGCGGTCACGCGCTGCGGGTCGCGGCTGGCGCGGATGCGGTGCAGCCGCGCCACCTGCTGCTCGCGCACCTTGGTGTTGTCGATGTCGAGGATGTCGACCGGCTCGGGCGTCGCGCTCCGGTACTTGTTGACGCCGACGATGACCTCGTCGCCGCGGTCGATGCGCGCCTGGCGCCGCGCCGCGGATTCCTCGATCCTGAGCTTGGGCATGCCGCTTTCGACCGCCTTGGTCATGCCGCCCATCGCCTCGACCTCCTGGATCAGCGACCAGGCGGCGTCGGCGACGGCATGGGTCAGGCTCTCGACATAGTAGCTGCCGCCGAGCGGGTCGATGACGCGGGTGACGCCGCTCTCCTCGGCGAGCACGAGCTGCGTGTTGCGTGCGATCCTGGCGGAGGACGGCGTCGGCAGCGCCAGCGCCTCGTCGAAGGAATTGGTGTGCAGCGACTGCGTGCCGCCGAGCACCGCGGCCAGCGCCTCGATGGTGGTGCGGATGACGTTGTTATAGGGATCCTGCTCGGTGAGGCTGACGCCCGAGGTCTGGCAGTGGGTGCGCAGCGCCAGGCTGGCGGGGTTCTTGGGCGCGAACGGCGTTATCAGCCGCGCCCAAAGCAGTCGCGCGGCGCGCAGCTTGGCGATCTCCATGAAGAAATTCATGCCGATGCAGAAGAAGAACGAGAGGCGCGGCGCAAAATCGTCGATCTTCAACCCCTTGGACAGCGCGGCGCGGACGTAGTCGAGTCCGTCGGCCAGGGTGAAGGCGAGCTCCTGCACCGCAGTCGCGCCGGCCTCCTGCATATGATAGCCCGAGATCGAAATCGAATTGAATTTCGGCATGTGACGCGCCGTGTACTCGATGATGTCGGCGACGATGCGCATCGACGGGCCAGGCGGGTAGATGTAGGTGTTGCGGACCATGAATTCCTTGAGGATGTCGTTCTGGATCGTGCCGGAGAGCTTCTCCTGCGGCACGCCCTGCTCCTCGGCGGCGACGATGTAGCCGGCCAGCACCGGCAGCACCGCGCCGTTCATGGTCATCGACACGCTCATCTGGTCGAGCGGGATGCCGTCGAACAGCAGCTTCATGTCCTCGACGCTGTCGATCGCGACGCCGGCCTTGCCGACGTCGCCGACGACGCGCGGGTGGTCGCTGTCATATCCCCGATGGGTGGCGAGGTCGAAGGCGACGGAAAGGCCCATCTGCCCCGCCTTGAGGTTCTCGCGATAGAAGCGGTTCGACTCCTCGGCGGTGGAGAACCCGGCATATTGCCGGATGGTCCACGGCCGGTTGGCGTACATGGTGGCGCGCGGCCCGCGCAGATAGGGCGGAAAGCCCGGCAGCGTCCCCAGCGTCTCGAGCGCCTCCAGATCCTCGGCGGTGTAGAGCGGTTTCACCGCGATGCCCTCCGGCGTCTGCCAGGTGAGATGATCGGGGCTCTTGCCGCCGAGTTCCTTCTCGGCCAGCGCGCGCCACTCGGCCAATGTCTTCGGGGGAAACTCCGCCATGTCCCGTATCCTCCAAGGCGCAACTATACCGCCGGCCCGGCGGCCGCGTCCAACCGAGCGCGGGCTATCCCGGGGCCGGGCGCAGCGCGTGCCGCGCCACCATCGCGGCGGTGAGCAGCAGGATGGCACCCGCCTGATGCGCCACCGCCACCGGCAGCGGCACCACCAGCACCAGCGTGGCGATGCCGAGGCCCGCCTGGAGCGTCGCCATGGCGAAGAGCGCATCGAGCGCCGCGCGCGGACGCGCCGCGAGACCCAGGCGCCGGCCGTAGAGCCACAGCGCGGCGATCACCAGCCAGGTCGTCTCGGCGAGCAGGCGATGGTCGAACTGCGCCGCCGCCGGATTCTCGAACCAGTTGCGGTACCAGGGCGCGAGATCCCAATACTCGCCCGGCGCGAAGCCGCCGGCCATCAGCGGGAAGGTGTTGTAGATGTAGCCGGCGCGCAGCCCCGCGACGAAGGCGCCGGCGGTCAGCGTCAGCAGGATGAGCGCGAGCGCCGCGCCGAGGCCGCGGCGCAGCCGCGCCTGCCGCGGATCGCGCCGCGCCGCGGCGGCGGGCGCCAGCAGGTCGAGCGCCACCCAGAGCATCGCGCTGTAGATGATCACCGCCGCGACGAGATGCGCCGCGAGCCGGTACTGGCTTACCTCGATGCGTCCGGAAAGCCCGCTCTCGACCATGTACCAGCCGAGCGCACCCTGCAGCCCGCCGAGCACGAAGAGGCCGGCGAGCCGCGGCGCGAGACGGCGCGAGACCCGGCCGCGCAGCAGGAAATAGAGGAAGGGTACGGCGAAGACGACGCCGATCAGACGCCCCCACAGGCGGTGCAGATATTCCCAGAAGAATATCCACTTGAAGGCGGCGAGCGTCATGTCGGGATGGATGGCGCGGTATTGCGGAATGGTGCGGTACCGGGTGAACTCCTCCCGCCACTGCGCCGCGTCGAGCGGCGGCAGCACGCCGGTGATCGGCTGCCATTCGGTGATCGAAAGGCCGGATTCGGTGAGCCGGGTGATGCCGCCGATCACCACCATGAGGAAGATCATGGCGCAGCAGACGAGCAGCCACAGCGCAATCGGACGCTCGGAGCGGCCGGCATCGGAGCCGGCGGCGGAAAACGCGACGGAAGACGACGACAAGGAACGCCTGCCAGCGGGTTGCGACCGGCCGCACCCTGCGCGGCCGACCACCCCTTGGCAAGGGCTCAGTGGAGCTGCAGCGAGACCGCCGCGTAACGCAGCCCGCCGGAGTCGACGAGTCCGGCACGGGCCACCTGCACCGAATGCAGCTTGCCCTCGATGTTACGCGTCCAGAAGTCGAGGAAGCGGCGCAGCACCGGGAAATCGGGCGCCGTGTCGAGATGCTGCCACACGAAGCTCTGCAGCACATGCGGATGGTCGGGCAGGTGATACAGGATCTCCGCCGTGGTCAGCCGGTAGCCCCGCAGCCGCAACGCCAGATCGCTCATTGCCAGTGTCTCCAAGGTTGGCTCTCACACCGTCAACAAGCTGTCATGCTAGACTTGCGCTCCTCAAGAAAAAATTAAATGGGGTCAAGCGTTTAGCAGCATGGCAGCGAGACTGCTGCCAGCGTCGGCGAGGCGGCGGGAGAGCTCAGCCGGTGGCGAAGCGGGCGCGGGCGCCGCGCTCGATGCCGGCGGCGATCAGCCGGTCGATGCCGAGCCGGTGGCGCAGCAGCTCGAGCACGCGCAGCTCCTCCTGACTCGCCTCGCCATCGGCGGCGGCGACGTCGCAGGCGACCGCGTAGGCGGTCTCGCGCAACTTCTGCGGCAGCGCGTTCTTGATGCCCTTCAGCGCCTGCTCGAGCCCGTCCTCCTTGGCGAGCAGCCCGGCGCATTCCTTGAGGTCCTTGGTGAAGCGCTTACGCTCGTAGTCGCGGAACACCGGCAGGTGATTGACGATGTCGCCGATGATCTGCAACTCGGCGTCGGTCATGTCGGTATCGGCGGCCGAGACCAGCATCATGGTGTAGATGAGCGCGGCGTGGGCATCGATCATGGGGGACCTCGAAGGAATGCGACCGCCACCATGCCGGCGAGGCGGTGGAGGGTCAACCGCGCTGACGCGACGCCGACCGACCGGGGGCCAAGGCGTCGATGGCGCCAGCCACACATCAAGCCGATTATATCAAATAAAATCAGGGGATGTTTCGGCGTATATTGCGGTTTTATTTGTAATTCCGTGAGCTTTCCGTGTCAGACTTGACCGAAAGCCAAAACAAGCGGCTAGATAAACGCATGGCACCGACCTCGTTATTTCTTCTGAACTCACATGATCATGCCGCGGCGCTGGCGCCGTTCTCGCCGGCCGCGCAGATCAGCGGTTTTCTGCTGACGCTGTTCGCCGCGGGCCTCATCGTCATCGCGGTGGAGCGGCTGCGCGACCGTTGACCCGGCGCGCGCGACTTGGCCCGATCCCCGGCCGCCGCCTATGTTGACCAACGCAGCTGCGGAGGCACCATGACCGACGCCCATGCCATCACCACGCTCGACGCGCTGGAGCGGCTCTATGGCAGGCCCAGCGAGCGCGCCGTGCTGAAGCAGCGCGACCGGCTCGACGCGGCGAGTCGCGCGTTCATCGCCGTCTCTCCGTTCCTCATCCTCGCCACCAGCGGCGCACGCGGCGGCGACTGCACGCCACGCGGCGACCAGCCGGGCTTCGTCGAGATCACCGACGACCGCACGCTGCTGCTGCCCGACCGGCGCGGCAACAACCGCATCGACAGCCTGCGCAACATCGTCGAGAACCCGGCCGTGGCGCTGCTCTTCCTGGCGCCGGGAGCCGACCAGACGCTGCGCGTCAACGGCCGTGCCGAGATCACCGTCGACCCCAGTCTGATCGAGCGCCTGAGCTTCGCCGGCAAGCCGCCGAAATCGGTGCTGCGCATCACCATCGACGACGTCTTCGTGCAGTGCCCGCGGGCGCTGCTGCGCGCCGGGCTGTGGAATCCGGCGAATTTCGCCGGCGCCGACACGGTGCCGAGCATGGGCAGGCTGCTGGAAGCGGCGACCGAGGGCCGCGTCGACGGCGCGCGCTATGATGCGGAGGAGGCTCCGCGCACCCGCCAAGTGCTGTACTGAGCCTCAGCGCCGCAGGAAATCCCTCGTCCGCGCGATCGCCTCCTTGAGGCCGAGACGCTCCACCGCGACGCCCTCGGGAAACGCGCCGGCGAGCCGCGACGGCATCTGCGGGTCGAGCAGCACGAAGACGCCGCTGTCGTCGGCGCGGCGGACGAGGCGGCCGAAAGCCTGCTTGAGGCGCAGCCGCGTGATCATGTCGTCATAGCGTGCGCCGCCGAAGGCGCTTCGGCGCGCCTTATGCAGGATGTCCGGCCGCGGCCAGGGCACGCGGTCGAAGACGATCAGGCGCAGCGAGCGCCCCGGCACGTCGACCCCATCGCGCACCGCATCGGTGCCGAGCAGGCAGGCATCCTCTTCGGCGCGGAAGATGTCGACCAGCGTCGAGGTGTCCATGCCGTCGACATGCTGCGCCAGCAGCGGAATGCCCGCCTCCTCGAGCGCGCCGGCGATGCGCTGATGGACGGCGCGCAGGCGCGCGACGGCGGTGAAAAGCCCGAGCCCGCCGCCGCCGGAGGCCAGGAACAGCTCGCGATAGGCGGCGGCAACCTGCGCCGGATCGTCGCGGCGCACGTCGGTTACCACCAAGACCCGCGTCTGCGCCGCATAGGCGAAGGGCGACGGCACGCGCACGCGCAGCGCCGGGGCGGCGAGGTGCCGCGCGCCGCTGCGCGCTTCCGCCGCCTCCCAGTCGCCGATGGGATCGCCGCTGCCGTCGGTCAGCGTGGCCGAGGTGACGAGAACGCCGTGGGCCGGCTGGGCCACCGCCTCGGCGAAGGGCCGCGTCGGGTCGATCCAGTGGCGATGCAGACCGACATCGACCTCGTGGCCGTCGCTGCGCTCGATCGAGAGCCAGTCGACGAACGCCTCGGGCTGCGCCGCGCCGATCTCGCGCAGCGCGCGCTGCCAGCCGCCGAGCTCGACGACGGCGCGGCGCTCCAGGCCGAGCACCGCCGCCTCGATGCGCGAGCGCGCCCCCTGATCGAGCTCCGCCGCTTCGTCGTCGAGGCGCCCCTTGAGGCGCTCGGCGAGGCGGCGCATCGGGATCGAGATCTTCTCCAGCGCCAGCGCCAGCGCCTCGCCGGCCGCGGCCAGCCCGTCGATCGCCGGCCGCAGCTCGGTCTCGAGACTGTAGCCCTGGTCGCGCTCGGCGGCGCGGGCATGCACCTGCTGGCGCACCAGCGCGAGAAACGCCTCGGCCGCCTGGTGGGGCCGTGCCGCCGCCAGGCGCTGCGCCCAGCCCTCGCCGGGCAGGGCGCGCGCACCCACCAGCACCGCGGCGAGCGTGCGCTCGGCCACGTCGTCGCCGGCCACGAGATCCTCGAGCCGCCGGCGCAGCCCGCGGGCGCGGCCGCGCGCCCCCTCCTCGACGCCGAGAAGCCAGCGGCGCAGCTCCGCCGCCTCCTGTCCGGTCAGCGCCAGCGAGAAGGTGCTGTCGGCGGCGTCGAAGACGTGATGTCCCTCGTCGAAGACGTAGCGCGTCGGCAGGAAGCGGTCGTCGAGCCCGCCCAGCGCCGCCTGCACCATCACCAGCGCATGATTGGCGACCACGACGCGCGCGCGCCGGGCGCGGCGGATGCTCTTCTCGATGAAGCAGCGATGACAGTGCGGGCAGGCGCTATGGATGCATTCGCCGCGCCGGTCGGAAAGGCCGAGGCTGCGGGCGCGGCCGATCAAGTCGGGCAGCCAGCCGGGAAAGTCGCCGCCGACCATGTCGCCGTCGCGCGTCGCGGCGATCCAGCGCGCCATCACGCCGAGCGCCGCGGCGTCGTAGGGCCGCATCGGCAGCGCTGCCACCCCCTCCTCGAAATTCAGCAGGCAGAGATAGTTCTCGCGGCCCTTGCGCAGCACGACGCGGCGACTCTTCTCGGCGGCATCGGGATAGAGCCGGTCGAGCTCGCTGGCGATCTGATGCTGCAAATTGCGCGTGTAGGTGGATATCCATACCGCGCCGGCGTTCTTCTCCGCCCAAAGGCTCGCCGGTGCGACGTATCCCAGGGTCTTGCCGACCCCGGTACCGGCCTCGGCCAGCACCAGCTGCGGCTCGTCGGCAACCGAGCGCGGCCGGAACGCGGCGCTTACCGCCGCGGCATAATCCGCCTGCTGCGGCCGCGCTTCGGCGCCAGGGCCGAGCAGCTCGGCAAGCCGCTGGCGCGCCTCGCTCTCCTCGACCGGAATGTTGCCCGGCGGCGGCGGCGGCGCCTGCTCGGCCCATTCCGGCAGCGTGCGCCAGGCGGCGAGCCCGGCCGGCGACCCACCCTCGCGTGCGGCGCCGAACGCCGCCAGGACCGCCGGCCCCCAGGCCCAACCGCCGCGTTCCATGGCGAGCGCGATCGCCTGCGCCTCGGGGTCAGGCGTGGCGGCGAGTTCGGCGAGCAGCGCCTGCGCCGAGGCAACGAGCGACAGCGCGGCGTCGGCAACGCCATGGCGCGGCGGCGCCAGTCCGAGCGCCGCGGCCAGGCCGCGCGGCGTCGGCAGGCAGAACCGCGCCGGCCGCACGAAGGCATAGAGTTCGAGCAGATCGAGCGCCGGGAACGGCAGCACGCCCATGCGCCGCGCCGTGGCGCGGGCGTGGCACAACAGCGGCGGCGCCTCGCGCGCGCGCCGCGCCGCCTCGGCAAAGGACAGCAGCTCGATCTCGCCGTCGGGCGAGAGCCACGCCGCCTGCCTTATTCCCGCCGCCAGCGCCGGCGCCGACGGCAGCGCCGGGGCGGAATCAATGTCGGGCGAAGTCCCGGTCGGGGGCATGGAGCGGGTATAGACCGCGCCACGCCGGAGGTCACGCCGCCAGGGGCTCCTTTCGGCCCGGGCGCTGCGCCGGCTCTTGTCGCACGCGTTGCCGCTGCGCTAGCGTCAGCTCCATGGCGGATGAGCTGATTTACCATATGTGCCGGCACGCCGAATGGCAGGCGGCCGAGAACGCGGGCGTCTACCGCGGCTCGTCGCAGGACGCGGTCGACGGCTTCATCCATTTCTCGACCGCGACGCAGATCGAGGCCTCCGCGGCAAAGCATCGCGCCGGCCAGCACGACCTCGTGCTGGTCGCGGTCGATCCGGCCGCGCTCGGCGCGACGCTCAAATGGGAGGCGTCGCGCGACGGCGCGCTGTTTCCGCATCTCTACGGCGCACTGCCGGTCGACCGCGTGCGCTGGATCCGGCCGCTACCGCTCGGCGCCGCCGGGCACCACGTCTTTCCGGCGTTGACGTGAGTGCGATGGCGGCGCTGGCCGATCTCGCGCTGCCGCTGCTGCGGCGCCTGCCGCCGGAGATGGCGCATCGCCTGACGCTCGGCGCGCTGCGGCGCGGGCTTGCGCCGCATCGGCCCGAGCCCGACCCGCCGGAGCTGGCGATGACGCTGTGGGGCCGCCGCTTTGCCAATCCGATCGGGCTGGCCGCCGGCTTCGACAAGAACGCCGAGGTGATGGCGGCGATGCTGCGCTTCGGCTTCGGCTTCGTCGAATGCGGCACGCTGACGCCGCGGCCGCAGGCCGGCAACCCGCGGCCCCGACTGTTCCGCCTCGAAGAGGACGCGGCGATCATCAACCGGCTGGGATTCAACAATGAAGGCCTCGCCGCCGGCGCGGCGCGGCTGGCCGCGCGGCGCCGGCAGGACGGCATCGTCGGCGCCAATATCGGCAAGAACCGCGACGCCGCCGATGACATCGCCGATTACGTCCAGGGCGTCACCGTGCTGGCGCCGCTCGCCGACTACCTCGTCGTCAACGTCTCCTCGCCGAACACGCCTGGGCTGCGCGATCTGCAGCGCAAGAGCGCAGTGACGGCGCTGATCGAGCGGCTCAAGGCGGCGCGCGCCGCGGTCGTCGCCGAGAACCCGCCGCCGCTGCTGCTCAAGATCGCGCCCGACCTCTCGCCGGAGGAGCGCAGCGATCTCGCCCAGGCGGCGCTCGCCACCGGCATCGACGGGCTGGTGGTGAGCAACACCACCGTGGCGCGCCCGGCGACCCTGCGCAGCCCGCACGCGCATGAGCCGGGCGGGCTCAGCGGCCAGCCGCTGTTCGCACCGTCGACCGCGCTCACCGCGGAGATGTACCGCCTCACCCAGGGAAGGCTGCCGATCATCGGCGCCGGCGGCGTCGCCTCGGGCCAGGACGCCTATGCCAAGATCCGCGCCGGAGCGAGCTTGGTGCAGCTCTATACGGCGCTGGTCTATCATGGGCCGGGGCTGGTGCTGCGCATCAAGCGCGAGCTGCAGGCGCTGCTCGTCCGCGACGGCTTCGCTTCGCCCGCCGCCGCGGTCGGCGCGGCGGTGCAGGTGCCGCGCGCGCCAGCGCATGGACGCTGAGGGCCGCCACCGCCGATGAGCCTGCGCCTGCTGACGGGGCTGCGTGAGATCGCCGCCGGCTATGATGGCCTGATCCTCGATCTCTGGGGCGTGCTGCATGACGGCAGCAGCCCGTTTCCCGGCGTGGTGGACGCGCTGCGCGAACTCAAGGCCGCTGGCAAGCGCCTGGTGGTGCTGTCGAACGCGCCGCGCCGCGCCGCGCTGGTCGCGGCGCGGATGGTCGAGATCGGCCTGGCGCGCGAGCTCTTCGACCACATCCACTCCTCGGGCGAGGAAGCGTGGCAGCACCTGCTGCGGCGCGAGGACGCGTTCTATGCCGCGCTCGGCCGGCGCTGCTACCACATGGGCCCGCTGCGCGACGACAACATGCTGGAGGGCGCCGGGCTGACGCGGGTCGGCGCCATCGCCGAGGCCGAGTTCATCCTCAACACCGGCCCTTCGGATTGGGACGAGACGGTGGGCCAATACGAGGCGCTGCTGCTGGAGGCCCGTGCACGAGGGCTGCCGATGGTCTGCGCCAATCCCGATCTGGTGGTGGTCCATCAGGGCCGCCGCTCCATCTGCGCCGGCGCGGTGGCGGAGCGCTACGCGCAAATCGGCGGCAGCGTGCGCTGGCACGGCAAACCCCACGCCCCGGTCTATGCCACCTGCCTCGCTACACTCGGCATCGCCGACCGGCGGCGCGTGCTCGCGGTCGGCGACAGCCTGCGCACCGACATCGCCGGCGCCAACGCCGCCGGGATCGACAGCGTGCTGGTGACCGGCGGCATCCATGCCGAGGAATTCGGCTTGGGGGAAGACGGAGCGCCCGACCTCGACCGCCTCGAAGCGGCCATTGCCGCTAGCGGTCACCGCCCCGATGCCGTCATCGCTGCTTTCCGGTGGTGAGCGGCCGGCCTCAGTGATCGCCGCGGTGGAGCAGCATGCCGCCGAGCCCGGTCTCGTAGGCGAGCCCTGCCGGCGTCAGCACGGCGGCGCGCGGGAACATGGACTTGATCAGGCCCTTGCGCTCGAGCGCCACCCAGGCAGCTTCGTTGACCAGCCCGGACGCATCCCGCGTCAGCACCACGGCGGCGCCGAGATGGAAATGATCGCCATGCGGGTGCGGCAGATTGTCCACCATCATCGCCCCCGCCTCATCCGCCGGGCGGCCATGGTCGGGCAGCCGCGCCAGCTCCTGCAGCAGGGTCAGCGTCCTGAGCTGCAACGGGTTGAGATTGAGCGGGTTCCGCCGGGTTGCCATCGGCCCATCTAAGCAGGCGCATCGGGGCGGCGTCAAACCGCCCGAACCTTCGCCGCGCCGCCGTCGTTAGCTGACGCCATCCTCGCCCGGGACAACCTGCATGAGCGACACGATTCGGCTGCAAAGCCCGCGTCCGGCCGAGGACGCGCCCGCCGACACCAATGCCGGCAGGGTCGACGCGCCGGCGCGACCGGCCGTCCGCTCGGTCATCCTCACCGGCATCTTCGTGCTGATGCTGTTCTACACGTTCTATTTCACCGCCGAGATCGTGGTGCCGCTGATCTTTGCCCTGCTGTTGAAGCTGTTGCTGCAGCCGGGGCTGCGCCAACTGGTCCGGCTGCGTCTGCCGGCGCCGCTGGCGGCTGCAATCATGATCGCGCTGCTGTTCGGGTTGCTCGGCGCTGGCGGCTATACGCTGGCCGGGCCGGCCTCGAGCTGGGCGGAGAAAGTGCCTCAGGGCCTGCCGCGGCTGGAGCGGCGCCTGAGCCTGGTGCAGCGGCCGATCGACCTGCTGCACCAGGCGACGAAGCGGCTCGATAAGATCACGCAGGGCGCCGGCGATGCCGGGCGATCGGTCACGGTCAAAGGTCCGGGCCTGATCGACTACCTCTTCTCCGGCACGCGCAGCCTGATGAGCGCCGTCGGCATCACGGTGCTGATGCTGTTCTTCCTGCTGGCCTGGGGCGATCTTTTCATGCGCCGGCTGGTGGAGATCCTGCCGAGCTTCAGCGACAAGAAGCAGGCGGTATCGATCTCGCGCGACGTCGAGAGCAACATCTCCGCCTATCTCCTCACCATCACCGTCATGAATGCGCTGGTCGGTGTCGCCACCACGCTCGCCATGTGGGCGATCGGCCTGCCCGACCCGACGTTGTGGGGCGCGCTGGCCTTCCTCCTCAACTATGTGCTGATCCTGGGGCCGCTGACCGGCGTCGTGACGTTCTTCCTGGTCGGGCTGCTCTCCTTCGACACGTTGTGGCAGGGCTTGCTGCCACCGGCGGCCTATCTCTGCATCCACATCGTCGAAGGCGAGGTGGTGACGCCGCTGCTGGTGGCGCGGCGGTTCACGCTCAACCCGGTGCTGGTAGTGGGCTCGCTGATCTTCTGGGACTGGATGTGGGGCATCCCCGGCGCCCTGCTCGCGGTGCCAATGCTGGCGGTGTTCAAGGTGCTGTGCGATGGCATCCGCCCGCTATCGGCGATCGGGCATTTCATCGGCGGTTAGTGTTCCGACTCCAACGCTTGGTTCCAGACGTTGCAGTGGGAACACTAGAAAACTCAAAGAGTTGTGTTGCGGCTCGCCTCACCGGCCGGGCGCCCACTCCACCCCCGCCCGCAGCGGCAGATGGTCCGAAGCGATCCGCGCCAGCGCCGAGCGATGCACCGCGACCGTGCGCAGACTCGCCGCACCGCCCGCGTAGATGCGGTCGAGCGCCAGCACCGGCAGCCAGGATGGGAAGGTCCGGCGCGCCGGCGAGCGACCGAGCCGGCGGTCGAGCACGGGGATGCCGCCCCGCCGGCCGCGCCATTCGTTGAGATCGCCCATCACCAGCGTCGCCTCGGCATCGCCGGGGACGGCCAGCGCCTCGATCAGGCGCTGGGTCTGCTGGCGGCGCTCGCCCGCGCGCAGCCCGAGATGGGTGACGATGACGCGCAGCACACGGCCGTCGACGGCGAGATCGACATCGATGGCGCCGCGCGGCTCGTAGCCGGCAACGCTGAGGTCGATATGCCGGACGGCGCGCACTGGAAAACGCGTCAGCAGCGCGTTGCCGAACCGGCCACGATGGTCGCGGCTGTGGGAGCCGGGCACGATGGCAAGGCCGGTGGCGTCGGCGAGATAGCCGCGCTGGTCGAGCTCGCGCGAGCGGCGGCGGCGCGCATCGATCTCCTGCAGGCCGATGATGTCGGCGTCGAGTTCGCGCAGCACCGCCGCCACCCGGTCGGGCGCATAGCGCCGGTCGACGCCGACGCAGCTGTGAATATTGTAGGTGGCGGCGACGAGCACGCGCCCGCCGGCCTCGCCCCGCGCCCCCCGGCGCCGTCGCCGGATCACCCTCCCCGCTCCCGCGTCGGCGTCATCCCCGGACCGCCTGCCGCCCCACCCGCGATCGTCCGCTGCCTACCGGCCCGAAGCAACCGGCACAACCCAGGCCGCGAGGCGCCGCGCGACCGGCGGTGGCGCCGCTCGGGGCGCCATGGCAGACTGCGACGCGCATCACGGGCGATGATGGTGGGGAGGAAGTCATGAATAGACGCTTGCGCCTCGGCCTGCTGGCGGCGACTGCGGTGTTGCTCGGGATCGCCGGCGCCGCGCAGGCGCAGCTGATCGTCGCCGGCAACGACGAAAAGCAAAGCTGGGACGCCGACGGCAAGCAGGTCAACCGGCCGCCCGGCGCGGACACGGTTTCGATCATCGACATCGCCAACCGCACCAAGCCGCACATCCTTGCCAGCCTGCCGCTGATGAATACCGTCGTGGGGCCGCCCGTCAACCTCGCTATCACGCCCGACCAGAAGCTGGCGCTGGTGGCGAACTCGCTCGATTGGGTGAAGGACGGCGAGAGCTGGAAAGGCATTCCCGACAACAAGCTCTACGTCATCGATCTCGCCGCCTCGCCGCCGGCGCTGGCCGCGACGTTGACGGTCGGCAAGCAGCCCTCCGGCCTGGCGATCAACCGTGCCGGTACGCTCGCCCTTGTCGCCAACCGCGCCGACGACACGGTGAGCGTGCTGGCGATCAAGGGCAAGGAGGTCAAGGTCGTCGACACCGTATCGGTGAGCGGCGGCAGCGCCAGGGAGCAGCCCTCGGCCGTCGCCATCACGCCGGACGGCAAGCGCGCGCTGGTCGTCAAATTCCTCGCCAACAAGGTCGCGCTCCTCACCATCGACGGCCAGCACGTGACCTATACCAAATACGACATGGCCACCGGCCTCTATCCCTATAACGTCGCCATCACCCCCAACGGCAAGCTCGCGATCGCCGGCAATAACGGCGCCGCCGGCTCCTCCGACGGGCAGGTCGACACCGCGGCGATCATCGACATGGCGATCGATCCGCCACGCGTAATCGACCAGGTGGTGGTCGGCGACGGCCCCGAAGGCCTCGCCATGAGTCCGACCGGCGCCTATGCGGTGGAGGTGATCCTGAACGGGGCGAACCTGTCGCACGACAAGTTCTACTATCACCCGCATTCCTACGTCACGCTGCTCAAGATCGAGGGCAGGAAGGTGCGCAAGGTCGGCAAGACGGAGGTCGGCGCGCTGGCCGAAGGCGCCGTCTTCAGCCCGGACGGCAAATATCTCTACGTCGGGAATTTCCTCGATGGCGACGTGACCATCCTGCAACTGAAGGGCGACCGGCTGATCCGGGCCGGCGCGTTCAAGCTCCCCGGCCATCCCGCCTCGATGCGCGGCAGCAATCCCTGAGACCCGGCCGGGGCGGCGCACGGCCGGCGCTCCGCGCCGGCACCGCCCTCGTTTCCGGTCGCGCAAACCGCCTATTGCAGCTCGGCCTCGCGATTGCCGAGCTTGGCGATGAGCCGCAGGATGTCGGCCTGCAGCTGGGGATCCTTGATACCGTAATAGCCGCGGATCAGCGACATGATCTCGCGCCGGTCGAAGGTCTCGTTGAGATCGGAAGATGCCTCATGCGCCAGATTCTTCGCGACCAGGCCATCGGGATAGCCCTCGAAGAAGAACGCCGGCGAGACCTGCAGCACCTGCGACACGTCGTAGAGCCGGCTGGCGGAAATGCGGATGTCTCCGGACTCGTATTTCTGCACGGCCTGGAAGGAGACGCCGATCTTGCCGGCCAGCGCGCCCTGGCTCAGGCCGAGCTGGATCCGCCGCAAGCGCATGCGGCCGCCGACATAGACGTCGATCGGATGCGGCGCGGTGTCTTTTTGTGCGATCATTGTTCTTCTGCGATCCCGGTGGTTGAGGTGGCACGCCGATGAAGGCCGGTCGACTTGCGATGCCGCGAGCGCTCGAGCGCGTTGCCGCTTTGTCTGGTCCCCCTGTGACGCGGGCAGCAAAGGCCCCCGAGCGGTCGCATGCCCGCTTGCCGTCTCGGCTTGCTCCGGCCGCCTACGAACCCGGCAGTCTGCGCCGCGTTGGGTTTCGCCGCAGCGCACAACCACCCGTAATTGCATCCTAGCCGATGCCCGGTTGGTCGCAAAGAATTTATCCGGACGTGATCGCTCTTTGTATAATTCTATCGCGTACTGTCAGTACATTGTAATATATGAAAAAATGGAATATATCAGTTTGCCGTCGGTCACGACCCGTCGGGTGGACTGATCGTCATTTCTGCAATCCAGCCTTGCAGCCATGCCAGGGCTGGCCACCCACGCGGCGGGCGAAGATGAACGATGCGCGCAATGAGGCTCGATGCGCCGGGCATGCCACTGCGGCTGGTGGAGCATGACCCTCAGGGATCACCGGGCGCCGGACAGGCGCTGATCCGCGTCCGGGCCTGTGGCGTTTGTCGCACCGATCTGCACATCGTCGATGGCGAGCTCGACCGGCCGAAGCTGCCGCTGATCCCGGGTCACGAAATCGTGGGCGCGGTCAGCGCGGTGGGCGACGGCGTGCTCTCGCTCCGACCCGGCGACCGGGTCGGCGTCCCCTGGCTGGGCTGGACCTGCGGACGCTGTGCCTATTGCCGGTCGGGACGCGAGAACCTCTGCGCCGAGGCGTGCTTCACCGGCTACCAGATCGACGGTGGCTATGCCGAATACGCCGTCGCCGACGCCCGCTACTGCTTCCCGATCCCGGCCGGCTTCGACGATGTCGCCGCGGCGCCGCTGCTCTGCGCCGGGCTGATCGGCTATCGGGCGCTGCGGCTCGCCGGCACCGCCGAACGGCTCGGCCTCTACGGCTTCGGCGCCGCCGCGCATATCGCCGCGCAGGTGGCCCGCCATCGCGGGCAGAAGGTCTTCGCCTTCACCCGGCCCGGCGACCGTGCCGGCCAGGACTTCGCCCGCTCGCTAGGCGCCGCCTGGGCGGGCGGCTCGGATGCGCTGCCGCCGGAGCCGCTCGACGCCGCGCTGATCTTCGCGCCGGTGGGCGCGCTGGTGCCGGCCGCGCTCGCGGCGGTGCGCCCGGGCGCGCCGGTCGTGTGCGCCGGGATCCACATGAGCGACATCCCTTCCTTTGGCTACGACGATCTCTGGCAGGAGCGGGTGATTCGGTCGGTGGCCAACCTGACCCGGCGCGACGGCGAGGAGTTCCTGGCCCTGGCCGCGCGGGTGCCGGTTCGGACCACGGTCACGACGTACGGGCTCGAACGGGCCGAGCAGGCGCTGGCCGATCTGCGCGCCGGGCGGTTCGAGGGATCGGCCGTGATCGTGCCCGAGACGGTGTCTTAGCTAGGGTTAGGCCATGCCCCTGGTCCCGATGGTCATCGAGCGCACCGCCCGCGGCGAGCGCGAGTTCGACATCTACAGCCGCCTGCTCAACGAGCGGATCATCTTTCTGGGCACGCCGATCGACGACCAGATCGCCAACCTGGTCGTCGCCCAGCTCCTGCACCTGGAGTCGAGCGACCCCGACAAGGACATCTCGATGTACATCAACTCGCCGGGCGGGTCGATCTACTCGGGCCTGGCCATCTACGACACGATGCGCTTCATCAAGCCCCAGGTGCAAACGATCTGTGTGGGGATCGCGATGTCGATGGGATCGCTGCTTCTGACCGCCGGCGAGAAGGGCAAGCGCTTCGCCCTACCCAACAGCAGGATCCTGATCCACCAGCCGTCGGCCGGGTTCGAGGGTCAGTCAACCGACATCGAGATCCATGCCCGGGAGATCCTCAACATCCGCGACCGCATCGACCACATCTATGCCGAGCACACCGGCCAGCCGCTCGAGCAGGTGCATACCGACATGGAGCGCGACCGTTTTTTCAAGGCCGACGAGGCCGTGGAGTACGGGCTGATCGACCGGGTGATCGACCACCACTGAGCGGGCGTGGTCACCGCCGCCGCCGGCTGGCCGGCACGGCGGCGGCGATCGGGCGTGGCCTAGGCGACCGCCTGCTCGATCGCTCCCAGCCGCTCGATCTCGATCCGGATCGCGTCGCCCGAGTTCAGGAACTGCGGCGGGTCCATACCCATCCCGACGCCGTTCGGCGTCCCGGTCAGGATCAGGTCACCGGGTCGCAGCGTGCATGTCTGGCCGATGAACTCGACGAGCTGATCGCAGCCGAAGATCAGGTCGCTGGTGCTGGCGTCCTGGCGGAGCTCGCCGTTCACCCAGGTC
>DAHUYF010000106.1 GCA_027315365.1 Rhodospirillales bacterium
TTTTCATTTGAAGCCTGCAGGGCGCCGTGCCATAGCCTAGTTGTTTTTGGGAGATTCCAAGTAAAGAGTAAGCTGAACTGGAACTCTACCAAATTTCTCTGCCATCTTTGCGCGAAGTTCAGGCATATTTCCGCATGCAGAGGCCATGCCTATAAGCATCCATACATGCTCAATTAGCCGTTTTAGTCCATATTGTCCGCTAAGCCATTGATGATAATTTTGCCCATGAATCGGCTTGGGTGCATTTTCTTTCAACCATTTCGCCACGTCTCTGTCGAGATAGCCATAGACCAGCTCCATGACGAGCTTACCCCAGTACTTCGGGCGGGAATGCACCGGCCCCTGCCACTTTGTCAGACGCCCGAACTCTACCCAAAGCTGATCGGGGAACGTCTTCTCCCATTTCCTCATCTCATCTTCGAGGAAGAGTTTGTACTTGAGCCGCAGCGCGTCTTGTGCGCGGTCATACTGGTAACCCGTGGCCTCGTCGACCAAGGCGATGATGCCGGTCTTAGCGCTGGCGCGCAGGAAGGCGGTCGCACGATTAGCGATGTCGAGCTGACGAGCCGTTAGCTCGAAGCCATCCCTGTGCTTCAAATGATCTTGGAGCGCTTCGGCGTAGGCGGCGCAAAGATCGACTGTCCGTTCCACCGGGAAGCCGACTGCGAACTTGGCGACGCCCTCGGCGCCAGTATCGAACTTCACCAACACCGGGATCGAGCCATCGGGGGCGGGGATAAGATCATCAGGAAGGTAAGGGCGCAATGCCTTCACCTTTAGGTATTCCGCGAGTTGGCCACCCTCCGTGCCGATCAGCCCGACCACGATGCCTTTCAGGCTAAAGACGCGCTGCCCGTTGTCGAGGACGTAGCAGGGAAGTTCGTTGCCGCCGATGGACAACGCCCCCCAGTGCGTCGCCTTTGGCGCCCCTGGTTCTTCCGCTGGCTCTGCCGTGTCCACGGTGACGAAGTCATTGGCAGAGAGATCGACGGCGTTGTTGGCTGCAAGCTCAAGCAAGATCGGCTGCCATTTCGCCGGGATGGTGCCTATCTTAAGCCAATAGGAAACAGTGCTTTGGCCCTTGTTGATCAACTTCGCCAAGGCGGCTGGGCCACCGAATTTGCCGACAACATGCTGCGCAGGGTTCATTTGAAACCACTCCTCTTCGGAATGGGCCAAATCTATGACCCCGCTTGAAGTGTTGCAACAGTTTTTTTGAAGTTGTTATTTTGATATTTTTGAAGCCCATCGCTTCGCCGCCGCATTTTTGGCGATTTCTTTGCGTCGCTTCTTCGAGAGGCTCGCAGCGCGCGCGGCGCCCCCCTTGCGCCCCATCGCCACAGCGGCCTTGTCCTTGCCGTCGTCCGGCTGGGTCGGTTCCTCAATCTCACCCGTGGCTATTTTCGCCACCATAATGGCAGCGCCGATCACGTCGGCCGGCCGCTTCTCGCCTCGGGGGCCTTTAGGCATCACGCCGCTCTGACCAAATCTCAATGCTGGCACTTTCGGATAGGACTTCCACGACCCGAACGAAGTCGACATGCTCCGGTGTCGGCATAGCCTTGGCGTGGTTGATCGCTTCTTCTTCACTGCCGCCGACCGAAAGCTGACCGACCTGCACGCCAGCATCAAAGGTCTCAATGCGATATGGCATCTGGGTAGCTTCCCTCCATTGCCTTGCGCCAAGCATATAGGAACGAGAAGGCTAAGGCGACCCGCCGTCAACGGCCGTTACAATTCAAACTGAGACACTACCCCTTCCCCGCAATGTTGGAAAGCCGCGTCGTTCCGGGGTACAATCCACCGGTCAAGCCGCCGCGGCCATTCGCGGCGGACTATCCTGGCGGAGCACCGGCCGATGGGACAGGACGACTCACGACCGACAGCGACGGACGCCCGCTCGGCGCCCAGTATGTCGCCGGACGCCGAGTGGGCGCTGATCTGGGCGGAGATGATCAGGCCCTCACGCCAGCGGAAATTAAATCCGTCGCAACGTCAGCGACGGGCGAGGGTCCTCAGGCAGTTGCGTCGCGAGAGATTCGCGGAGACGCGGGCCGGTTGATTCGCACCGTCAACCCCGACACCGGGGCGGCGGAATGGAATATGGCGATCGACCGCAACTTGTCCGATGCCGCATCGGCCAAGGTCGTCGCTCACGAAACTGGCCACCTCATTGACGAGCTGTCGGGCCAGATTCCGACCGACGGCATCAAGACCGAGCTGAAGCAGGTCTACAACACGCTCAACACCGGGCGCGAGCGCACGACCAAGCTGACGGGGCCGCAGCATCTCGGCTATAGCGGCGACGCTCCCGACCGCGAGCTGATGGCCGAGGCGATCCGCGGCTATATGACCGACCCGAATTACCTCAAGACCGTGGCGCCCAGGACCGCGGCGACCATCCGCGCCTACGTCAATGCGAATCCGCGGCTCGCGCCGCTGATCCAGTTCAACGCGATCCCCGCTGTCGCAGGGACCGCCGGAGGAGGCCAGATGCTGTCGCAATCGAACGCCCCGCCCCCCAACAGACGCGCCTTCGGCGGCCTCACGCCGTCGCCGGCAACGCAGGGCATCAGCCCGCAGCAGCTCTACGCGCAATATGCGCAGCTGCCGCTCAGCCAGCTCCAGCAGCTCGCGGTGTCGATGCCGCCGAGCACGCCGCAGGGGCAGGCGGTGATGATGGCGCTCAAGGCCAAGGAGATGATGCCGGCGCAGACCGGCGCCTTTCCCAGCACGGCGCCCGCACCCGGCGCGCTCGCAGCCCCGGCCCAGGCGCGCGGCGGTCCCGTGCGCCGCGCCAGCGGGGGTGCGGGCGGCGCGGCCGGCAGCGGGCAGCCCATGCCGGCGGGAATGCACTACGCCGCTCCGCTTCCCAGCACGAATGCCGGCGGCTTCACGGCCTGGGGCGCGCCCGGAAACGGCCCGGCGCCGGGCGCCGCGGCGATGCCGGGAGGGCCGATGGCCGGCAGCTATGGCGGCGGCTTTCCCATGATGGGCGGCTATGGCGGCGGCTGGGGAGGGTTCCCCGGCGGCGCGATGATGCCGCCCTCCGGCGGCTTCGGCGGCTACATCCCCGGCGCCTATGGCGCGATGCTGCCGACGATGTCGTTCTCGGCCGGCAATCCCGGCGAGGTCGGCCCGAGCTGGAGCCCGGGACAGGCGCTGCTGAGCCCCTCGAGCGCGATCACCACCGCGCCCCCCGGCTTCGGCGGCACGCCCGCGGCGGCGCCGCTGGTGACGCCGTCCATCGCGGCGCCGCCGCCGGCGCCGGCAGCGGTACCGAGCCCCGCCTATACCGGCGTCTCAGGCATGTGGCGCCAGGGCGGCGCCATCCCCCGGCGCGCCGCCGGCGGCATCGGCCTCGGCCAGATGGCCGATTTTGCCATGCGCGGCACCCGCAATCTCTACCACCCCGGGGGCTTCATCCATTCGGCGGTGGGCGGCCGCACCGACCATCTGCCGCTGGATGTCCCGGCCGACAGCCACGTCATCCCGGCCGATGTCACCTCCGGGCTCGGCCAGGGCAACAGCCTCAACGGCGCGCACATCCTCGACGACATGTTCCATGCCGGCCCGTGGGGGGTGAACGCGATCAAGTCGCGCGCCCCGGCGCCGCATGTGGGCGCGCCGCGCGGCCCGGCGCCGCACTTCGCCGCCGGCGGCCGCGACAAGACCACCGCGATCCTGGCGGCGGGCGGCGAATACCTGGTGCGGCCGGAGGCGGTCGAGCATTTCGGGGAGATCGCCAAG
>DAHUYF010000118.1 GCA_027315365.1 Rhodospirillales bacterium
GCGCAATCATGGAACCGCAACGGCACGTCTCGCGCGCGCTTCACGACGATCACATGGCGACCATGGCCCTGCTCGAGCGTCTCGAGCGACTGATCGGCCGCCATCATCCGAGTCAGCCGCCGCCGCAGGGCGGCGCCGATACCATCCGGCTGTTGCAAGACCTCATTGCCGTGATCGACACGGAGATCGGCCCGCACTTCGCCTTCGAGGAGGAGTGCGTCTTTCCGCTGCTGGGCGAAGGCGGCGACAGCGAAATGGGGAGCTATCTCGTCGAAGAGCATCAGGCGATCCTGCCGCTCGCCCGGCACGTGGTGGCGATCGCGAAGACCGCGCGCGCGGCTGGCTTCGCCGCCGACACCTGGGCGCAGTTCCACGCAGCCGGCGCCGAGCTGGTCGAGCGTCTCGTCTCGCATGTCGAGAAGGAGGAGATGGGCCTGCTGCCCGCGCTCGACGAATTGCTGGACGAGGAAGCCGATGGGCGGCTCGCCGTCGAATTCGCGGCGAGGCGCTGAGCCCGGGAAGGAGGAGGGAGACCCGATGAAGCAGCCATCCGAACCGCACGGTACCATGCCGGCAGCCAAGATCCGGCCGCTTGTCGCCGACGACCTTGCCGCCATCGTGGCGATCGACAAGGCGGTCTCCGGCCGTACGCGCCTGGGCTTCTACGAAAAGCGCTTGGCGCATCTGGCGCGCGAGCCGTCGGCTTTCGTCGCTCTCGGCGCCGAGTGCGACGGCAGGCTCGCCGGCTTCGTCTTCGCGCGGCTCTACGAAGGCGAGTTCGGCGGCAAGGTCCCGGAAGCCGCGCTCGACGCCATCGGCGTCGCCGCGGACGCGCGGCATCAGGGGCTCGGCAGCCGGCTTCTCGAGGGCATGGCCGCGGCGATGCGTATCCACGGCATCACCGAGATCGCGACGCAGACCGACTGGTCGGATACCGGGCTCACGGGTTTTTTCGCCGAAACCGGGTTCTCGCTGGCGCCGCGCCTGGTGCTGGAGCGCGCGGTGGGCGGGACCGGCAGCCGATGACCGAGAGGAGACAAGCCATGTCCGCCACGGGGAACAAGCCGTCGCGTTCGTTCGCGGCCGCCGAGATCGACTACAGCAACGCGTCGGGCGACGATTTCGAGGCGCTGTCTCACGACCGCGTTCCGGTCCGCTCGATGACCCGCGGCGATCTCGACGGTATTCTCGCCGTCGATCGCGGCATCACCGGCCGCGATCGAACCGCCTACTTCAAGCGCAAATTCGCCGAAGCCATGGAGGAGTCGGGCGTGCGCGTCTCTCTCGTCGCCGAACGGGAGGGCAGGGTGTGCGGCTTTATCATGGCCCGGGTCGAGTTCGGGGAGTTCGGCAGCCTCGAGCCGGAGGCGGTCATCGACACCATCGGCGTCGCGGCGAGCGACGGGCACAAGGGCGTGGGCAGCGCGCTTCTCTCGCAGCTCATGACCAACCTACAGGGGCTTCGGGTCGAACGCGTGCGCACCGAGGTCGAGTGGAACCATTTCGGCCTGTTGAGCTTCCTCGACCGGATGGGCTTCCGCCCGCACCGCCGCCTGGCGCTACGCCGCGGCCTCGGCTAATGCCGCGGCGTCGTCGACACCTGATCCCCGATCACGCGCCGAAGCCGCAACGCCACCCGTTGAGTTTGCTCGTGTTCCGACACTGACGCTTCAGAATCAAGCGTCAGTGTCGGAACACGAGCGGCGGCCGAGCTCGGTCAGCCGTGCAGCTGCTCGTATTTTGCCAATAGCTCTTCGCGCGTCTCGCGGAAATCCGGATGCGGAAGGATGCAGTCGGCGGGGCAGACGAGCTTGCATTGCGGCTCGTCCTCGGCACCGACGCATTCGGTGCAGCGCAAGGGGTCGATGACGTAGACCGCATCGCCGACGGTGATCGCCTCGTTCGGGCAGACCGGACGGCAGGCGTCGCAATTGGTGCAGGTATCGATGATGGTGAGCGCCATGGTTGACTCTCCTTATCCGGTGTCTCAGGACGCCTTGGCCAACTCGCCCAACCGCACCAGCTTCTCGTGGCGAAACGCGCCCCAGAGCGCCGCGCCGATGGCGCCGGCATAGATCGAGTCGGGATGGCTGCGCACGGGATAGCTCACTTTCTCCTTGAGCATGGCCTCCTGCATGGCGGCGACAAGCCCGTCATCCAGCGCGAGTCCGCCGGTCATGAGCACGGCGCCGTCGATGGTGCCGATGGTCTTCAGCAGCTTGGCCAGTCGATCGGCCATCGAGGAATGAATGCCCTTCAGGATGTTGGGTGCGGAGATGCCGCGCGAGACCATGTTGATGACGTCGGTTTCGGCCAGAACCGCGCAGATGCCGCTCACCTTCTCCGGATTGTCGGCCTTCTTGGACAGCATGCCGATCTCGTCATGGGCGATGCCGAGATAGCGGGCGATGTTTTCGAGAAACTGGCCGGAGCCCGACGCGCACTGGCTGGTCATCTTGTAGCTCAGCACCTTGCCCCTCGCATCGAGGCGGATGGCGCGGCCGTGCAGGGCGCCGACGTCGAGCGCAGCGCGGGTCGCGGGGTCGAGATAGATGGCGCCACGTCCGTGCGTCGTCATCGAATAGAAATGGCCGGTATGAAAGCTCAGCGCCTCGCCTTCGCCGGTGGTCGCTACATAGGCCACGTCGCCGCGCTTCAGCCCGGCCTCATCGAGAATCCCGTCATAGGTCTGCTCGGCGAGCTTGAAGGGATCGCGCTGGCGCACGCGTTCGGTACGACGCACCAGCCAGCGCGTCTGGTCGCCCTGCACCTCGAATAGAACGGCCTTGACGGCCCCGGTGCCGACATCGATGCCTGCGGTGACGGTCATGACGCTCTCCTTCAATGTTCGACGGCGCGGCGGGCGAAGGCGGCGGCACCCAGCGCGCCGGTGTAGATGGAGTCGGGGTTGATGTTGATGGCGACCTCGCCGTAATTCTCGCGGATCAGCTGACGTAGCTCCTTCACCGCCGCTTCGTTCTTGGCGACGCCGCCGGTGAAAGTGAATTGATCGCGCACGCCGCCCGAGCGCGAGATGATCGACATCGCGCGCAGGATGATCGAGCGGTGCAGACCGGCCATGATGTCCTCGCGCTTCTCGCCGAGCGCCAGCCGGTCGCGCAATTCGGCGCCGGCGAAGACCGTGCAGGTCGAGTTGATGCGCACCGTGCGCGTCGCCTTCATCGCCATCGGCCCGAGCTCGTGCAGGCCCATGTTCATCTCGTCGGCGATGTAGCCGAGATATCGACCGCAGCCGGCGGCGCAGCGATCGTTCATCTGAAAGTTCTCGACGATCCCCGCGGGGTCGACCTGGATCGCCTTGGTATCCTGGCCGCCGATGTCGAGCACCGTGCGCGTCTGGGGGTACATGATGTGAGCGCCGAGGCCGTGGCAGAGGATCTCGGAGCGGATGTGCTCTTTGGAGAAGGGTAGCGTCACCCGCCCGTAGCCGGTGCCGACGAGATAGGTTTCCTCGAGCGGGATTTCGAGCCCTTCGCGAACCGGGCCGGCAATCCGCCCGACCAGACCGCCGAATTCCGGTGCGGAGGCCGCCACCCGTTCGAGCGCCTTTAGGTACTTGTCTTTCATTTCGCCGGCGGGTGGCCGGTTCTCGACGTCGATGATCGCCTTGTCGTAGACGTTGAGCATGAGGTCGTAGGACAAGGCCGAGGCCTTGGCGATCTCTTGCGCAACCGTCATGAAGCGCGAGCCGGCGATGTCGCGGAAAAAGTCCGATTTGCGCTTGGCATCTCGGGCGAAGAGCGCCGGCGCTTCCTCGCGCAGCCGCACGAAGACGGCGGCGAGCGCTTCGCCGACGGCGCGCTCCTTGCCCTTGAAGCGCTCGCCTTTGACGTTCGCCAGGCAGGTTCGCTCGAGATCGGCGAGCTGATCGAGGAACTGCTCGAGCCGGAAGTTGCGTTCGAGGTCGCCCAGGAACTGATCGAGTTTGCCGCCGAGGTCGGGCAAGACCGAGAGCGCCCGATGGAACAGGGTGAAGCGGGTATTGATCAGCGCTTCATGCTTTGCCACGCGGGTAGCGGTGTCGTAGTTGGATCGTGAATTGGTGATGCCGCGGCCGAGCACCTCGAAGTGCTCGTCCATCAGCACCGCCTTCGTGGTGGTGGAGCCGAGATCGATGCCGATGAAGCAGCGCATGGCTTTCTCCCTACTCGGCAGCGGCGGAGGGCGTCGCGCCCTGCCGCTTCTGCTCGATCATCTGGAGGTAGCTTTCCAGCCGGTTCTTGACGTTGGCCGGCGAGAAGTAGCGGGGGTCGACCAGGTCGGTCTCGATGAAGGCGGCGGGCTTGCCGGTGCGGCGCTCGATCTCACGCAGTACGAGGAGCTGGCCTGCCGAAAAGCTGTTGCAGCTTTTGATCGAGTTGATCAGCAGCCCGTCGGCTTCGTATTCCTTGACGTATTTTTCGATGAGGTCGATGCGCGACGGCAGGTTGCGGTTGGTGTAGCAGCCGAGGCAGTACTCGGCGAGCGATTCCAGCGGATGCTCGGGGTCGTGGCGGAATCCCAGATCGTAGACGCCGCCTACCTTAGTATAGGTGCTGGCAACGACGACCGCGCCTTCATCGTAGAACATCTTCCAGAAGTCGCGGAAGCTGGTCCAGTTCGGCGGGCCTTCGACCACCAGGCGATAGCGCTCCTGGTGCATCTCGCCGTCCGGCGTGATGGGACCGAGCCCGTCGGCGACGCGCTGCTCGATCTCCTGGCGCAGCAGCCGGTAGTACTCGGTCGCGTCGGCTGTCCCGCGGAACGCGGTGAAGATCGGGCCGATATAGTAGACGCCGCCGAAATAGGCGTCGATCGGCGACGGCCGCTTTTTCGCCGATTCCAGGACCCAGACGAAATTCTCTTCCGCCTTCGCCGATTCCCTGAGGTATTGCCGGAGGCGGTCGATGTCGAACTTGACGCCGCTCACCCGCTCGAGCTTGGGGATCACCTCTTCCTTGAGCTGCTTCACCACATAGTCCCGCATGTTCTTGGAAGCCTTCCCATCCCCCTCGTAGGGAACATGCAGCATCGCGGTTTCGCATTTGTACTGCTGGCGCAGCAGCTCGAACCACTTCATGAAGGTGAAGCAGCCGGTATAGGAGAGCAGGAGAAGGTCCGGATCGGGCAGCGGCCGGCCGTCGGGACCCAGATTGCCCTTGGCGATCGCCCCGATATCCGCCTTGACGTAGGTGCAGACATCCTCGGAATGGCCGCGCTTCTCCGCCTCCATGATGTAGCCGCCGGTCTTCTTGCGCATGCCGTTCTGGATGGCATTGATCTCCGGCAGGTTGTTGACCACGTCGAAGCACATCATCAGTTCGTTGAGGTTGCCCGGCACGAAGGTGGAGACGACCTTGCGCCCGGCCTCCCGCGCGGTGGCCAGCAACTCGTAATTTGCCGCGATCATCTCCTTCTGCTTCAGCATCGACTGCTCTTTGACGGCTTCGGTCACTGGCATGGCGCTCATTGTTCGCTCCACAGCTTGATCGAATCGGCAAAGGTGCCGGCCTGCTCGCGGATCGGCTGCATCTGCCCGGAGTTCTCTGCATATTTGAAGGCGATATAGGGAACGCCATGGGCGGCGAGCACGCTCTGCAGCATCGGCCGCTCCAGCAGCGCCGGATCGCAGAAGCTCGGCGCGGCGAAGATGACCCCTTCGGCGCCGCTGCGCTTCACCGCGTCGACGAGATAGAGGCCCTTTTTCTTCTGGTCGGGCTCGTACTTGGCCGAGGTGTCGCCGGAGTCATGCAGATAGGCGAGGGCGAGGTTTCGGATCGGATCGCCCTCGACCGGCACGTCCGAGCGCTCCCAGCGATTCACCAGCATGAAGTCGTCGTCGACGATATAGCAGCCGGAAAGCTCGATCGACTTGATGAGGTTGAGCGGCGGCTGCTCGCAGAAAACGCCAGTGACCACGACGCGCGAGTTGTCGCGCCGCGGACGGTCCTCCTGCGGCGCGGCGGCGAGATACTCGGACAGCAGCCGGTTGTGCTCCTCGACCGCCAGGATCATCCCGGCGCGCATCAGCAGATAGACTTCCGCCGACGGCGTCTTCCAGGGCTGTTTCGAGCGCAGCGCGTAGACGTCGCGCACCAATCGCCGGTTCTCGTTGTAGAGCGCGATCGAGGCGCGGATCGCATCGTCGCCGACGGCGCGGCCGCCGAGTTCGGCGAGCATGTCGCGCAACTCGTTGAGCTCGTTGATGTAGAACTCGCCGCCAACGTCGTTGCGAAAATTCTGCGGCACGTCGAAATAGCGGCTTTTCACCTTCGGAAACATGATTTTCCACATGCCCGACAGGTTGCGTATCACGTCGCAGATGCTGGGGAACAGCATGCCGTCGACGAAATCGAGCCGCCCGGTGACGCCGAGCTCAACGGTCGAGCGCGGGATGCGGCAGATGTAGCTCTGATAATAGGCATCGCCGTGGATGACCTCGAGCTGGTCGCCGCCGCCCAGCACGCCCAGGGGCAGCGCGCCCGCCGCATGGATCAGCTCGCGCGGCACGTAGAAGGGCATGTAGCCCACCACCTTGCGGCCGGGCACCGCCGCCTTCCACTCCCGCGCATAGGTGAAATGCAGGTCGTCGAACAGGGTCTGGCAGCGGGCAACGATGTCGGCGGTGGCGGTCATGGCTAGCGGTGCTCCCATCTGGGCGGACGCTTGGCGAGAAAGGCCTGCAAGCCCTCACGTGCGTCGCGGGTCGACATGAGGTCCTCGAGATAGAGCGCCTCGACGCGCGCGAGCTTGGCGCGCACGCGGTCGACGAGATCGAGACGCGCGGCGCGCATGGCGTGGCGCAGAGCGGCGGCGCTCTTGCCGGCGAGGTGCTGCCTGAACCAGGCAATCGCCGCACCCTCGGGGTCTTCGGCGACCGCGGTGACGAGGCCGATGTCGTGCGCCTCGTGGGCGTCGAGGCTGCGCCCGGATAGCAGCAACTCGTCGGCCTCGGCGCGGCCGATGCGTTCCGGCAGCAGGCAGGAGGCGGCCGGCGCCATGACGCCGAGGTTGATTTCGGGCTGACCGAGCCTGGCGCCGGGCGCGGCAAAGAGCAGCGTTCCCGCCAGCGCCAACTCGAGCCCGCCGCCCAGGCACTGCCCGCGCACCGAGACGAGCACCGGCAGGGGGCTCGCAACGAGCCGCAGCAGCAGCGCGTGCAGGCCTTTCAGCATGACGGCGCAGCGATCGGGAAGGTGCTCCTCGACGCTGGCGCCGAAGCTGAAATGCGGTCCCTCCGCATCGATCAGCACGGCGAGGAGCTCGCGGCGGCCGAGATGCGCGCTCAGCGCATCATCGAGCGCCGCAATCATGGCGGCGTCGATCACGTTGGCCTTGGGCCGCGTCAGGCGCAACCGCAGCAGCGTGCCGCTCTCGTCGAGCCAGACGCGCAGCGGTACGGACGCGGCTGCGATCACGGCGCGCCTCCGGTCTTCGGGACAAGGCTCTCGATCAGGTCGTCGGTCCAGGGTGCGCCTTGCGCCAGCGACTGACGCAGCGCGACGAAGTCGATCTCGCGGTGTTCCTTCGGCCCCTCATTGAAGGCGCGGAAGCCGGTGCGCGCCTCGGTCATCATGTTGAGGGCGAGCCAGGCGCGGGAGTTCTCCTTGTTGCGGTTCCAGGCGTCGATCTTGGGCTTGCGCAGCTCCTCGAAGCTCTTGGTGAGGCATTCCGGAAAGGTGAGCAGCAGCTTGGCGCAAAGTTGTTCGACCTTCTCGTCGAGCAGGGAGAGATCGACCGTGCCGCGCGCCAGCAGGCTCTTGCCCTCGGCCAGCGCCGCACCGGTCTTGGGCTCGCCATGCACGATGCGGCCGTACTCGTCGAGATAGCGGTCGGTCACGACCAGCGGATTGGGCAGGAACTTGCCGTCCACCTTGAGCGCGGGCGCGACATCGCTGATCAGGCCCAGGCGATAGGCCTTGTGCGCCGACCAGTGCTCGCAGAGCGTGCCCGATTCCATGGCGCGCTCCATGCCGACCATGAGGGGCAGGAAATCCGTCGCGCCGCCGAGCGCGGCGGAGCCGTGCTTGGGCCCAGCTTGGCCGAAGCGGACGAGGTCCTGGGCGATCGAGAAGTCGCAGGCCATCCCGATCTCCTGGCCGCCGGCGATGCGCATGCCGTTGACGCGGCAGATCACCGGCTTGTCGCAGCCGAGGATGGCGGAGACCATGTCGTTGAAGAGGCGCATGTACTGGCGGTATTCCTGCGGATTGCCGGCATAGTATTCGGCGTACTCCTTGGTATTGCCGCCGGTACAGAAGGCCTTGTCGCCGGCGCCGGTGAAGACGACGGCCACGACGTCGCGCGCGGCGCTCGCGGCGCGGAATGCCATGATGGCGCCCTTGGCCATGTCGGTGGTGTAGGAATTGAACTGGCTCTGGTTGTCGAAGATGATCCAGGCGTTGTAGAGCCCCGGCACGATCGCGCCGTCCGGCCGCCTGGCCGGGCGTTTTTCGAAGCGGACGCCCGGCACCGAATAGTCGGCGACCAGGTTGTGGTCCCTGAGCGCCGCGGGCTTGGTCTTGGCGGCGATTGAAAGCGTCGAGGCGGCCATGGCGATCACCCTCTCTATCTCTGACATCACGTGTTGGGAACGAGCACGACGCGGCGCTGCAGCTGATGCCGGTGCACGGCGTCGAAGACGGCATTGATCTCGTCGAGCGGGCGCTGCTCGACGAAGGGCTTGATCTGAACCTTGCCGTCGAGCACGAGGTCGAGCGCGGCCGGGTAGAGCTCCGGCGGGCACCCCCAATTGCCGCG
This sequence comes from Rhodospirillales bacterium, assembly GCA_027315365.1. Classification (GTDB taxonomy): domain Bacteria; phylum Pseudomonadota; class Alphaproteobacteria; order ATCC43930; family CGMCC-115725; genus DAHUYF01. The sequence continues at coordinate 8,761 of DAHUYF010000118.1, forward strand.
CGCCTGCGCATCGAAGGCCATGAGGTTGGAGAGGCGCAGCTCGACCTTGTCCAAGGTGAAGCCGACGACCGACAGCGTCGCGCCGTGCACGAGCAGACCGAAGGCGGTGAGCTGGCCGGCGGCCGTGCCCGAACATTCGAAGATGAACCACTCGGTCTCGGGCAGCCGCCGCTGCTTGGCGAAATCCAGGATCGCGCCTTTAAGGGCGCGTCCGTCCATCTTGCGCGCGTCGAGCGTGGCCGCGGCGCCGTGCCGGGCGATGGCGGCGAGCTTCTCCGCATCGACGTCGATGGCGACGACCGTGGCGCCGAAGGCGTGGGCAATCTGGGCGGCGTAGCCGCCGATGCCGCCGGCGCCGACCACGACCGCCAGCGAGCCCGGCCCGACGCCGGCGCGCTTCACCGCCTGGTAAGGCGTGGTGAGCGCGTCGGCGACGACGGAGACATCGGCGAGGCTGAGACCGGCGGCTTCGAGCCGCGCCTCGTCCACGGCGCAAAGGCCGCGCGCCGGGACGACGATGTGGCTGGCGAAGCCGCCTTGGATGTCGTTCCCCGGCATCTTCTGGCGGCGGCAGATGGTGCCGCGGCCGCGCCGGCACAGGTCGCACTCGCCGCAGGGCAGCACCGCCGGCACGATCACGCTTTTCCCGAGCCAGGTCTCGGCGCCGGCGCCGGCGGCGGCGACCCTGCCGCTCACCTCGTGGCCCAGCGTCAGCGGCAGGGGGTGGTTGAGCCGGACGCCGTCATAATAATAGCCGAGATCGGTGTGGCAGACGCCGCAGCCGGCGACTTCCACCGCGACCTCGCCGGCGGCCAAGGGGACGGGGTCGAACGCGATGCGCGTCAGCGGCGCGTTCGCCGCGGTCATCATCCAACGGTATGCGGATGGCTGCATCGTCCTGCTCCCCAACTCGGCGCCCGTGCGCCGCCCGGTTCTTCGATTCCGCCTTGACCTGGGCCCTGGCGAGTGCTATTGTGGTATTACAGTACCAAATTACCGAAGAGCCTGTCAAGACGGAATATGGGGCGCGGCGCGCTCGGACGGTTTGATCCAGATCAATCGTTACCCGCCACGCCGCGCAGATAGTGAGATTTCCCAGGAGGAGACGATGATGACGTCGGCAGCTCGGCCCGGGACCGCCTCTACGGTGTCCGTCGCCATGACCGGCAGCGGCGGCAGCGGCGTGATGACCGCAGGCAACATGCTGCTCGAGGCGGCGGCGCTCGCCGGATGCTACGGCCTGATGAGCCGGACGAGCGGGCCGCAGATCCGCGGCGGCGAGGCGGCGGCGCTGATCCGGCTGGCCAACGAGCCGATCGAGGGTCATGACGACCGGTTCGACCTGCTGATCTCCGTCGATTGGCTCAACCTCGAGCGCTTCGCCGCCGAGATCCCGCTCGGCGCCGAGAGTATCGCCATCGGCGATCCCGGCCAAGGCGAGCCGCCAACGGCCATGCTCGCCGGCACCCGGCGGCTGGCGCTGCCGATGAAGGAACTCGCCAAGAAGGTCCCGGGCGGACGGGCCAATATGATTGCTCTCGGCTATGTCGCCAGCCTGATCGGGCTGCCCGACGACGCGGTGGGGGAGGCGGTGCGCCGGACGCTCGGCGCGCAAGATGACCGGCTGCCGGCGAGCCTCGCCGGCGTCGAGGCCGGGCGCCGTGCCGCCGCGGGCGTGGCTTGCCCACACAAGCTCGCGCTGGGGCGGGGACGCGGCGCCGGGCGCTGGCTGATCACCGGAAACGAGGCGGCGGGCTACGGCGCGCTCAAGGGCGGTGTCCGTTTCGTCGCCGCCTACCCCATCACGCCGGCGACCGAGATGCTCGAATGGATGTCGCCGGCCTTGAGCGGGGTCGGCGGAATGCTGGTGCAGGCCGAGGACGAATTGGCGTCGATCAACATGGCGATCGGCGCTTCCTATGGCGGAACGCCGTCGCTGACCGCGACCTCAGGTCCCGGGTTCGCGCTGATGACGGAGTCGCTCGGCCTCGCCGTCGCCGCCGAAATTCCGATCGTCGTCGTCGACGTCATGCGCAGCGGGCCGTCGACCGGCATTCCCACCAAATCGGAGCAGAGCGATCTCAACATCGCGCTTTATGGCTTGCACGGCGATGCGCCGCACGTGGTCGTGGCGCCGAATTCGGTGGCGGACTGCCTGACGACGACGCAATGGGCGGTCCACCTCGCCGAGGCCATGCAGGTGCCGGTCGTCGTGCTGTCCGACCAGTCGATGGGGCAGACGCGCATGGTGATCGATCCGCCGCCGGATCGGGAACTCGACGGCGCTCGCGCCGTCGCCGTCGCGGGCGGGCAAGGCTACCAGCGCTACGCGCTCACTCCGTCCGGCGTCTCGCCCATGGCAATCCCCGGCACGCCCGGCCTCATGTACACGGCAGACGGGCTCGAGCATAGCGAGCGCGGCACGCCGTCGAGCCAGGCGCGGGATCACCTTGCTCAGCTCGACAAGCGCAAGCGCAAGCTCGACGCGGTCGATTTCGGAGCGCATTGGGCCGAGATCGACGGCGAGGGCGAGATCGCGGTGCTCACCTGGGGCTCCTGCACCGGGCCGGTCCGCGAGGCGATCGCGCGCGCGCGCGCCGACGGCATCGCGGTAAGGCTGGTGTCGCTGCGGCTGCTGTCGCCTGCGCATCCCGATCGACTGGCGGTGGCGCTCCACGGCGTCAAGCGCGTCCTGGTCGTCGAGCAGACCCATAGCGGCCAGTTCTATCGCTACCTCCGCGCCGAGCACGCGCTCGATGCCGAGCTGCGCGCCATCCATCTTCCCGGACCGCTGCCGATGCGTCCCGGGGATATTCACCGCCAGATCGTCGAATGGAGCCGTCCATGAATGCGCCGGTCGCCACGCTGCCCGCGGCCAAGGACTTCAAATCGGAGACCAAGCCGGTGTGGTGCCCGGGATGCGGCGATTACGGCGTACTCACCTCGCTCACGCGCGCCCTTGCCGATCTCGGTCGCCGCCCCGAGGAGGTCGCGATCGTCTCCGGCATCGGCTGTTCGTCGCGCATGCCGGCCTATACCAGCTGCTATGGCTTTCACGGCGTGCACGGGAGGGCGCTGGCGGTGGCCACCGGCCTCAAGGTATCGCGCCCGGATCTCACCGTCATCGCCGCCGGCGGCGACGGCGACGGCTATTCGATCGGCGGCAACCACTTTCTCCACGCCTGCCGGCGCAATGTCGACATGACCTACATCGTCATGGATAACCACGTCTACGGCATGACGAAGGGGCAATCGTCGCCGACCACCGAGCCCGATTGGGACAACGCCTTGACGCCGGGCGGCACCGGCTTGCGTCCGTTCCAGCCGCTGGTCATCGCGCTCGCTTCGGGCGCCAATTTCGTCGCCCGCGCCTTCTCCGGCGACATCGTCGGCACTGCGGATATCATCGCCAGGGCGGTCAGGTCGCCGGGGTTTTCCTTCATCGAGGTCCTGAGCCCGTGCGTCACCTTCCGCCCCGAGCAGCGCGAGTGGAAGGAACTGGCGCGGCCCTCGCCGGTACCGCCGACCGATGATCCCGCGCGGGCGGCGCGGCGCATCATGACCGATGACGGGTTCAACATTGGCGTCCTCTACACCGGCCGCCGCGAGCCCTATCAGCCCGAGATCGGCCGGCCGCGGCGCTCGCTGCAGGACCTGGCGCAGGGGTTCGCGCTGTGACCGCGGTGGAAACGGGCGATCCCGGAACGGGGGCTCCGGCCATCGCCAGCGTCGACGATCTCCTCGCGCGCGCCTATGCCATGGAGCTCGAGGCGATGGAGCGCTACGAGGAGTTCGCCGCGCAGCTGGAAGCGCACGGCAACCTCGAGGTCGCCGGCCTGTTTCGCAAGCTCGCCGGCGCCGAGCGCAAGCACGCCGAGGCACTGGCGCGCGATCTCGCCGAGCGCGGCGTTGCGGCGTCCCCCGGCGCCGCGCTCGCCACTCCGGGCGCCGAGGGGCTGGAGACCGCTGTCGGCGACGCCCTGCATTATCTCATGGTGCCTTACCATGCGCTCCAGATCGCGCTGCGGAACGAGCTGCGCGCCTTCGGCTTCTTCGCCGACCTGTCGCGCAGCGCTGCGCCGGAGGATATCCGCCGCCTCGCGAGCGAGTTCGCGGACGAAGAAAAACTGCATGTCGATCTCGTGCGCGAGTGGCTCGCGCGCTTTTCGAAGCCGGGAGAGAGCTGGGCCTACGATCCCGACGAGCCGCGCGTGCCGGATTGAGGGGGGTGCGATGACGGTGCTGCTGCCGCAGGGCTGGAAGTTGCCGGTCGGCTACGCGAACGGGATTGCCGTCGCGCCGGGACGCATCGTCTTCATTGCCGGCCAGGTCGGCTGGGATGCCGAGCAGGTCTTCCGCTCGTCCGAACTCGTGCCGCAATTCGAGCAGGCGCTCCACAACGTGCTCGCCGTCCTCGCCGAAGCCGGCGGACGGCCGGAGCATATCTGCCGCATGACCGTCTACTGCACGGACAAGCCCGCCTATCTCGCGGCGCGCGCCGAGATCGGCCGCGTCTGGCGGCGCCTCATGGGGCGGCATTTCCCGGCGATGAGCATGATCTTCGTCGCCGATCTCCTCGACCATCCGGGACGGGTGGAGCTCGAGGCGACCGCCGTCATTCCACCGACGGCCGATGCGTGACCTGGACCGATGCCGAGCAGGAGGCGCCGTCTCATGAGTTTGATCCGCCGGCCGCAGCAGGCGCCCTATCTCCAAAGTCCGAAAGGATGCGAGCGATGCCCATGATCCTTTCCCTGACGCTCAATGGCAGGCCCCGAACGGATCTGGTCTCGGACAATCTGCTGCTGGTCGAATATCTCCGCGACGTCGCCGGTCTCACCGGCACCAAGCGGGGCTGCGACGGCGGCGAATGCGGCGCCTGCACGGTTCTGATCGACGGCGCGCCGCAGCATGCCTGCCTGACGCTCGCGTCGCGCTGTGGCGGGCGGCATGTGGAGACGATCGAGGGCATCGGATCGCCTGGCCGGCTATCGCGGCTGCAGCGCGCCTTCCACGAGAAGCTCGGCGCACAATGCGGCTTTTGCACGCCCGGCATGATCATGGCGGCTGAGGCGCTGCTGCGACGCAACCCCGATCCGAACGAGGCGGAAATTCGCGAGGCGCTTTCGGGCAATCTGTGCCGCTGCACCGGCTACGTCAAAATCATCGAATCCGTGCAGGCAGCGGCGGGGGACGCGACATGACCGCGCTGCGCGGGCCTGCCGTAGGGCGGCGGCTGCCGCTCATCGACGGCATCGAGAAGGTGTCGGGCCGCGCGGCCTACACCGCCGATCTTCCGGCGCATGCGCTGGTCGGCCGCATCCTGCGCAGCCCTTACGCCCATGCCGAGCTGCTCGACGTCGATGTCGCCGCCGCGCGATTGCTGCCGGGGGTGGTCGCCGTCATCACCGGCGCCGACTGCGCCAAGCCCTTCGGCGTGCTGCCGATCAGCATGAACGAGTATCCGCTGGCGCGCGAGCGCGTGCGCTATCGCGGCGAGCCGGTGGCGGCGGTCGCGGCGGTCGACGACGAGACCGCCGAGCGGGCGCTGGCGCTTATCCGGCTGAGCGTGCGCGAATTGCCCGCCTATTTCTCGGCCGAGGCCGCGCGCGCGCCCGGGGCCGTGCTGCTGCACGACAACCAGGCGGGCAACGTGCTGCGCGAGGTGCATGACGAGTTCGGCGACCTCGCCGCCGGATTCGCCGCCGCCGACCTGGTGCGCGAGGCGCGCTATCGCTGCGCCGAGGTGGCGCATGGGCAGATGGAGCCGCATGCGGCGCTGGCCGAGTACGACGCCGAGCGGCGGCGGCTGACGCTCCATAGCGTGACGCAAGTACCATACTACCTCCACCTCATGCTGGCGCACTGCCTCGAGCTGGAAGAGTCGCAGATCCGCGTGGTAAAGCCGTTCGTCGGCGGCGGTTTTGGCGCGCGCGTCGAGCCGCTCAATTTCGAGATCGTCGCCGCGCTCCTCGCCCGCGCCGCCTGCGGCACGGTGCGGCTCAATCTCACGCGCGAGGAGAGTTTCCTCACGCATCGCGGGCGGCCCGAGACGGAGATCCGCGTCAAGCTGGGGATGACCCGCCAGGGTCGGTTGACCGCCGCGGCCTGCGAGGTGGTGCAGCGCGGCGGCGCCTATGCCGGCTACGGCATCGTCACCATTCTCTATGCCGGTTCGCTGCTGCACGGCATCTATGACATCCCGGCGGTGAAGTACGACGGCTGCCGAGTCTATACCAACACGCCGCCCTGCGGCGCGATGCGCGGCCACGGCTCGGTCGATGCGCGCCACGCCTTCGAGTGCCTGCTCGACACCATGGCCGCCGAGCTCGGCCTCGACCCGTTCGCCGTCCGTCGCGCCAACCTGCTGTCGGTCCCGACCCAGACGGCGAACGGCATCATCATCAACTCCTATGGCCTACCCGAGTGTCTCGACCGGGTGGAGCGCGCGAGCGGCTGGCAGGCGCGCAAGGGCCGCCTGCCGCCGGGGCGCGGCCTGGGCATGGCGTGCTCGCATTATGTCAGCGGCGCCGGCAAGCCGATCCACCGGACCGGCGAGCCGCACGCGGTGGTGGAGCTGCGGCTCGACTTCGACGGCGGCATCACCATCTTGACCGGCGCCGCCGATATCGGCCAGGGTTCCTCCACCATTCTCGTCCAGGCGGTGGGCGAAATCCTCGGCATCGACCTCGGCCGGCTGCGCGTCGTCGCCACGGACAGCGCGGTGACGCCGAAGGACAACGGCTCCTATTCCTCGCGCGTGACCTTCATGGTGGGAAACGCCGCGATCGACGCGGCGCAGCGGCTGCGCGACATCCTCCTCGCCGCCGCGGCGCGAAAGCTGGAGAGCCGCCCCGACCGGATCGAGTGCGTGGACGAGCGCTTCCGCGTCAGAGGCGGGGAGGACCCCGGCCTCGCTTTTCGCGAGGTTGCGGCCGCGGCGCTCGCCCAGGGCGGCAGTATCACGGTGAAGGGGACGTTCACCGTGCCCGTCGAATACCAGGGCGGCAAGCATCGCGGCGGCGCCGTGGGCTCGACCATGGCGCTCAGCTATGCGGCGCAGGTCGTCGAGGTCGATGTCGATGTCGACACGGGCATGGTCCGCGTCGAGAAGGTCTGGGTCGCGCATGATTGCGGCCGCGCCATCAACCCGCTTTCGGTGGAGGGCCAGGTGCAGGGCTCGGTATGGATGGGCATGGCTCAGGCCTTGGGCGAAGAGACCCGCTATGAGGGCGGTCTGCCGCTGCATGCCAGCCTGCTGGGCTATCCCATCCCGACGATCATGGAATCGCCGCCGATCGAGGTGCATATCGTCGAATGCCTCGATCCCAACGGGCCTTTCGGCGCCAAGGAAGCGAGCGAGGGATCGCTCGCGGGATTCCTGCCGGCGGTGACTGGCGCCGTGGCCGACGCGATCGGGCTGCGCATGACCGAGCTGCCGATCACCCCGGACCGCATTCTCGAGGCCCTGGCGCGGCGCCAGCGCGACAGCCGGATAGCCGCCGCCCGGGGAGCCGCATCATGAGCCTGCTCCCGTCTTTCGAGCTGATCCGCGCCGCAAGCCTCGCCGAGGTGGTCGCCGCGCGCCGCAGCCACGCCGATTGCCGCCTGCTCGCCGGCGGCACCGATCTCATCGCCAATCTGCGCCACGGGCTCGGCAGCCCGGCGACGCTCGTCGACATCACCGGCCTGCCCGGCATGCAGGAGATCGCGATCGAACCGGCGGGCCTGCGCATCGGCGCCGGGGTGGCACTGTCGCGCCTGGTCGATGATCCTCTGATCCGCCGCCAGGCCCCGGTGCTGGCCGAGGCCGCCGCCGCCGTTGCCGGCCCGACGCATCGGGCGAGCGCCACGCTCGGCGGCAATCTCTGCCTCGACACGCGCTGCGTGTTCTACAATCAGAGCGAGTGGTGGCGGCACAGCAACGATTTCTGCCTGAAGCATCGCGGCACGGTGTGCCACGTGGCGCCGACGGGAAACCGCTGCCACGCCGCCTATAGCGGCGATACGGCGCCGGCGCTTCTGGTGCTGGGAGCGCAAGCCGAGCTGGGCGGCGGCGGCGGCAAGCGCTGGATCGCGCTGGACGAGCTCTTCCGCGAGGACGGCGCGGCGCATCTCGCGCTCGGCGCCGACGAGGTGCTTCTCTCGGTGCGTCTGCCGATCGCCGCCGGTCTGACGGCCGGATACGAGAAGGCGCGCTTGCGCCGCGCCATCGATTTTCCACTGGCCGGGGTCGCGGTGTCGTTGCGCCGGGATGGCGATGCGCTGGCCGAGCTGCGCATCGCGTTGACCGGCACGAATTCACGGCCGCTGCTGGTCTCCGGCTGCGAGACGCTCATCGGCCATCCACTCGATGCTGACGCGCTTCAGCAGATCGGCAAGCTCGTGCAGAAGCAGGTGGCCCCAATGCGGACCACCATCGCCCCGGCCCACTATCGCCGTCGGGTCGCAGCGGCGCTCGCCTCTCGCCTCGCCGCCCGGCTGTTCTCCGCGCCGACGCCGGCGTAGCGGCCGTCAGGCCGAGCGGGCGCGCCGGCTCGCCACGCCCATCAGCGCCGCGAGCTGCTCCGGCATGGCGAGGAGGTCGCGGCTGTCGCTCTCGTGCACGATCCTGCCGCGGTCGAGCACGATGGCGCGCTCGGTGACGGCGAGCGCCAGGCGGGCATGCTGCTCCACGAGCAGGATAGCGAGGTCGTCCTCGTCGCGCAGGCGCTCGATGCCCTTGAGCACGATATCGACGATCACCGGCGCGAGGCCTTCCAGCGGCTCGTCCATCAGCAGCACGGCCGGGCTGCCCATGAGTGCCCGCCCGATCGCCAGCATCTGCTGCTCGCCGCCCGACAGCTCGTTGCCGCGGTGATGTCGCCGCGCCGCCAGCGAGGGGAAGAACTCGTAGATGCGCGGTATCGACCACCGCCCGGGGCGCGCCGCCACATGGAGGTTCTCTTCCACCGTCAGCGAGCGGAAGATCTCCCGCTCCTGCGGGACCCAGCCGATGCCGAGCCGGGCGCGTCGGTGCGGGTCGAGCGCGGCAATCTGGCGCTCGCCGAGGCGGATCGCGCCGCCATGCAGCGTCGTGTGCCCCATGATGGTGGCAAGCAGCGTCGTCTTGCCGACGCCATTGCGGCCCAGCAGCGCCATCGAGCCGCGCGGCGGCAGCGTCAACGAGATGCCTTCGAGCACCACCGTGTCGCCGTAGCCGGCGCGCACCCCATCCAGCCCGATGCCAAGCGCGGCGTCCGCGGCGCTCATGTGCTCGCGCGCTCGCCGAGATAGACTTCGCGCACCGCCGCATTCGCCGCGATCTCCGGCGGCGTCCCCTCGACCAGTATCCTGCCCTGCACCAGCACGGTCAGGCGGCGCGCCAGGCGGAAGACCAGGTCCATGTCGTGCTCGATGATGAGGACCGCGATCTCCGGCGGCAGGCTCTCGATGACCTCGATGATGATCCCGCTCTCCGTCGACGGCACGCCCGCCGCCGGCTCGTCGAGCAGCAGCACGTCGGGTTCGAGGCTGAGCGCCACGGCGATCTCGACCAGGCGCTGCCGGCCATAGGGCAGCTCGCGCACGAGGCGGGCCGCGTCGTCGGCGAGCCCGAGACGCTCGAGCGCGGCATAGGCGCGATCGATGACGTCGCGGCGCGAGCCTGCCGGCCGGAAGAGATCGCCGGCGCGGCCGAGCCGCTCGCTGGTCGCCATGCAGACATTCTCGAGCACGCTCAGCCCGCGGAACAGCGTGTTGATCTGGAACGTGCGCGCCAATCCGCGCTTGACGCGCTGCGCCTGGGCCAGTGCGGTAACGTCGGCGCCGCCGAGGAGGATGCGCCCGGCGGTCGGCGGAAACCGTCCCGTCACCAGGTCGAGGAAGGTGGTCTTGCCGGCGCCGTTCGGACCGATGAGGGCATGACGCGCGCCGCGCTCCAGCCGGAAATTGATGTCGTTCGCGACCGCCAGGGCGCCGTAATTCTTGCACAAGCCGCGCGTCTCCAGCGCCGCGGCGCCGACATCCGTCATGATGGCCACCCCAAACGGCGCGCGAGGCGCTGGCCGAGCCCCAGCACGCCGCCCCGCGCGAAGACGACGACCAGCACCAGCAGCAGCCCGATCCAGAAATACCAGTAGACCGGATCCTGCTGGGCGAAGCCGTCCTGCAGGATCATGTAGAGCGGTGCGCCGATGAAGGCGCCGTAGAGCCGCCCGACGCCGCCGAGGATCAGCATGATCAGCACGACGCCGGAGCGCTCGAAGCCGAGCGCGTCGAGGGCGACGAACTGGGTCGTCTGGGCCATCAACCCGCCGGCGATTCCGGCCAGCGCCGCCGAGATGCCATAAATCACCAGCCGGCGGCGGAACACGGGCGAGCCGATCGCGCGCATGCGGTCCTCGTTCTCGCGGATCCCGATGAGCCCGCGGCCGAAGGGCGACTGGACGATGCGCCGCGCCGCCAGCCAGCCGAGAAACAGCACCGCCAGGCAATAGACATAGGCGGTGCGACCGAAGACGTCGAAGCGAAACAGTCCGAGCAGCGGGGCGACGTGCATGCCCTGCAGCCCGTCGGCGCCGCCGGTGATCGCCCCGGCCTTGTTGGCGGTCTCCTGCAGCAGGGCGGCGATCATCAGGGTCAGCATCAGCAGCGTCAGCCCGCGCGTGCGCAGGATTACGGCGCCGCTGAGGAGGCCGACCAGCCCGGCGGCAATTCCGGCGATGACGAGACCGCTCAGCGGCTCGCTCCAGCCGTTTGCGGCCAGCAGACCGGCGGCATAGGCGCCGACGCCGAAGAAGGCGGCGTGCCCCAGGCTGACGATCCCGGCATAGCCGAGGATCAGATCGAAGGACAGCGCGAAGAGCACGGCCAGCAGGATTTGCGCACCGAGCGCGAGATAGTCGGGAAAGAGAAAGTATGCGGCCGCCGCCACGAGCCAGGGCAGCATCTCCAGCGGGCGCAGGTGATGGCCCCGGCGCAGCGCGTCGACGGCGCTCGACGTTCCGGGCGCGGGTCCGGGCCCCGAACCGACCCTCAGCGCCGGCCACAGCAGCTCGCGCAGGGCGTTGGCGACGGGCATGGCGGGGCGGGGCGGGTTGTGTTCCATCAGGCGCGCCCGAAGAGGCCCTGCGGCCGCCACAGTAGCAGCGCCAGCGTCATCCCGTAGATGAAGAACGCGCCCAGCTCCGGCTCGAGATATTTGAAGGCGGTGTCCGCGGTGCCGACAAGGAGCGCCGCGAAGAACGGGCCGCGGATGCTGCCGAGCCCGCCCACGGCGACGACGATGAGGAAGTAGATCAGCTGCTCCAGGGCGTAGCCGGGATCGATCGCCAGGATCTCGGCGCCGAGCGCGCCGCCCAATGCGGCAAGCCCGCTGCCCAGCGCGAAGGTGAGGGTGAAGAGGCGCTTGGTGTCGATGCCGATCGATTGCGCCATCCGGTGGTTGTCGACGGCGGCACGGAGGGTCATGCCGAAGCGCGTGCGCTCGAGCCCGAGCCAGAGCAGGCTCACCACGACCGCGCCGGAGACGATCAGGAAACTGCGGTAGGTAGGGAAGCTGCGGAAGCCCAGATCAAGCTGGCCATCGAGATAGGCGGGCGGATGCATCGGCTGCGGCAGTGGTCCCCAGAAGAACTTCGCGGTCGCCACCGACATGAAGATGAGGCCGATGCTGAGCAGCACCTGGTCGAGTTCGTTGCCGCCATAGAGCCGGCGATAAAGCAGTCGTTCGAGGACGACGCTGCCCGCCGCGACGGCGAGGCAGGCGATGGCGAGGGCGAGCGGAAAGGGCACGCCGTAACCGTTCATCAGCGTCAGCATGAGGTAGCCGCCGGCGGCGGCGAAGACGCCATGGGCCAGGTTGACGAACCCCATCAGGCCCATGGTCACGGAAAGCCCGACCGAGACGAGGTAGAGCACCATCGCGAAGGCGATGCCGTGGAAGGCGATGCTGATGAAGATCGAGACTGCGTCCATGGCGGCTGCCTGTGCTGGACGCCGCGTCCTCGCCGGTACGACCGCCGGCGAGGACGCGGCATGCATCGGTCATTTCGGCGGATTGAGTTCCTTCCAGGGATCCTTGACCTGCGCGATCGTGTCGAACTCGACGTTGCCGAGGCCTTCGCCCACCTTCTCGACGCGGCGGATGTAGACGTTCTCGACGATGTCGCGCGTGCCCGCATCGATCATGATCGGACCGCGGGGACTGTCGGGATTTTTCCAGCCGCGCAGCACCGCCATCGCCTTGTCCGGGTCGATCCGGCCGTTGCTCGCCTTGATGACGGAGAAGATCGCCGCCATCCCGTCCCAGCCGCCGACCGACATGAAGTCGGGTATGGACTTCACGCCGTAGGCGCGTTTCCACGCGGCGACATAGGCGAGGTTCTGCGGCCTCGTGGAGACCGCCGAATAGGTGCCGCCGCTGATGATGCCGAGTGCTTCCTCGCCCATGCCTGGCAGTTCCGCATCGGGGACGATGTCCTGGGGCCCGAGCAGCTTGACGCCGTCCGCCTTGAGCCCGAGATCGGCATAGGCCTTCATCACCGCCGCCGCCTGCTTGCCCGAGGGCACGAAGACGTAGAGCGCATCCGGCTTGGCGTCCTTCACCCGCTGCAGGAACGGCACGAAGTCCTGGTCCTTGAGCGGGAAGCGCACGGCGCCGACGAGCTCGCCGCCGGCATCCTTGAACGCCTTGGTGATGGCGGCCTCGCCGTCATGGCCCGGCGCGTAGTCGCTCACCGCGGTATAGAGCTTCTTCATCCCGTGCTGCGCCGCCCATTGGCCGAGCGGATAGCTGGTCTGCCACAGCGTGAACGAGACACGCGCGATGTAGGGCGAGGCGCGGGTGAGCGCCGCGCCGGCCGCGTTCATGATGACGAACGGCACCTTGACCTCGGTCGCCAGCGGCGCGATGGCGGCGGCGTTGGGCGACCACACCACGCCGGCAAGGAACTGCACGTGATCGCGGGTGATGAGCTCCTGCGCCAGGCGCTTGGCGACGTCGGGGTTCGGGCCGGTATCGTCGCGCTTGATCAGCTCCACCTTGACCCCGGCGGGAAGATCCTTCTGGTGCTCCTTGACGTAGAGGTCGAGCCCCTTGTCGATCTGCTCTCCGAGCGAGGCCGAGGGGCCGGAATAGGTCAGGATCACCCCGATCTTGACCGTCTGCGCCGCCGCGGGCGTCATGGCCCCTGCGAGGATGACGCAAGCCGCGAGCGCCATCGCCCTGAGCCCGGTGCGCGACACCGTCATGTTCCGCATCGCCGTCTCCTTCCCTTCCTATGACGTCCCGCGCGCGAGACGCCGTCCGATCGTCTGGCCGAAGTCGCCGACCTCCGCTCTCAGCCGTCCGCCAGTTCGCGGCTGATGACGCTCGCTCCTGCCCGGCACTGCCGCCCGGACCTGCGCGCGAGGTCGATGACCGTCGTCTGCCGCGTGGTCGGCGTCATTTCCGGATGCTCGCCGCCGCCTTGAGTACTTGGCCGGCGATGATCAGCTTTTGCACCTCGCTGGCGCCCTCGTAGATGCGCAGCGCGCGGACCTCGCGGTAGAGGCGTTCGACCGCCGTGCCGCGCACGACGCCGAGGCCGCCGAAGATCTGCACCGCCTCGTCGATGACGCGCTGCGCCTCTTCGGTGGCGTAGAGCTTGGCCATGCTGGCTTCGCGGCTGATGCGGCCGCCGCGGCAATCCTTGGTCCAGGCGGCGCGATAGATCAGCAGCGCGGCGGCATCGACGGCAAGCGCCATGTCGGCGATCTTCGCCTGGATCAGCTGCAGCTCCGCCAGCGCTTGGCCGAACAGCCGGCGGGTCAGCGCGCGTCCGACGGCCTCGTCGAACGCGCGCCGGGCGAATCCCAGCGCCGCCGCGCCCACCGTCGAGCGGAAGATGTCGAGCGTCGCCATGGCGATCTTGAAGCCGCCCCCGGGCTCGCCGAGAATCCGGTCGGCGCCGACGCGGCAGTTTTCAAAGGTGAGCGTGCCCAGCGGATGCGGCGCGATGATGTCGATATTCTTGCCGATGGAGAGGCCGGGACTGTCGGCATCGACGATGTAGGCCGAGATGCCCTTGGTGCCGCCGCCGTCGCCGCTGCGCGCGAAGACGACGTAGAAATCGGCGACGCCGGCGTTCGAGATCCAGGTCTTGCTGCCGTCGAGCCGGAAGCCGCCGGGGCAGGGGCGGGCGGTGGTGGTCATCGCCGCCACGTCGGAGCCGGCCTCGGCCTCGGAGAGAGCGAAGGCGGCGACCGCCGCACCCGCGCTGACCCGCGGCAGGTAGCGCCGCTTTTGCGCCGCGGTGCCGTGGAGGCTGATCGGCGCGCTGCCGAGTCCCTGCATGGCGAAGGCGAAATCGGCAAGGCCCGAGGCGCGCGCCAGCGTCTCGCGTGCCAGGCAGAGCGTGCGGACGTCGAGGCCGCCGGCGGCATCTTCCGTTCCCGGCGCGGCGTGGCGCAACAGCCCGGCTTCGCCCAGCGCGCCGACCAGGCGGCGCACTGTGCCGTGCACGTCGCGCTCGGCGTCTTCTTCGGTGCCGAGTACCGCCGGCAGGCGCTCCGCCGCCCATCGCTCGAACCTCTCGGCGGCGTTGCGCTGCGCGGTCTCGAAGAACGGCCAATCGAGGAAACTGCGGTCGACCATCAGTTGCCCTCGAAGACCGGTTTCTGCTTGGCGACGAAGGCGCGATAGGCGCGGCCGTAATCCTTGGTCTGCATGCAGATGGCCTGGGCCTGCGCTTCGGCCTCGATCGCCGCGTCGATCGACATGTTCCATTCCTGCTGGATGCACTTCTTGGTCATGGCATGGGCGAAGGTCGGGCCGGCGGCGAGGCTTTGGGCGAGCGCCTGCGCCTCGTCGAGCACCTTGTCGGGCGCGCAGAGCCGGTTGTAGAAGCCCCAGCGCTCCGCTTCGCCGCCATCCATCGACCGGCCGGTGTAGAGGAGCTCCGCGGCGCGACCGGCGCCGATGATCCGGGGCAGGATGTTGCAGGCGCCCATATCGGCGCCGGCGAGCCCGACGCGCACGAACAGAAAGGCGACCTTGCTCTGCGCCGTGCCGTAGCGCAGGTCGGACGCCATGGCGAGGATGGCGCCGGCGCCGGCGCAGATGCCGTCGACCGCGGCGACGATCGGCTGGGGGCAGGCGCGCATCGCCTTGACCAGATCGCCGGTCATGCGCGTGAACGCGAGCAGGCCGCCCATGTCGCCGGTTTCCTGCATGCGCACCAGCGGGCCGATGATCTCGTGCACATCGCCGCCGGAACAGAAATTTCCGCCCTCGCCGGTCAGTACCACCGCCTTCACGTCGGTGGCATAAGCCAGCTCGCGGAAGAGATCGCGCAGCTCGCCATAGGATTGGAACGTCAGCGGATTCTTCCGTTCCGGCCGGTTGAGGGTGATCGTCGCCACCTTGCCGGCGACCGACCAGCCGAAATGGGCGGGCTTGAAGTTTGCGGCTTGCACTTCCCTCATCGCTCGATGCTCCTCACTTTTTTGCGGAAGACCGCGTCATCCGGCCATGGTCAGGCCGCCGCTGACGCTCAGGACCTGTCCGGTAATGTAGTCGGAATGCCCGCTGGCGAAGAATACCACGGCGCCGGCGACATCGGCCGGCTTGCCGAACCGCCGCATCGGGATGGCGCGCAGGAACGCGTCGCGGAATTTCTCCGGCACCGCGGCCAGTAGCGGCGTATCGGTCGGGCCGGGGCAGACGCAGTTGACGCTGATGGCGTAGCGCGCCATTTCGCGCGCCAGCCCCTTGGTGAAGCCGATGGCGCCGGCTTTGGCGCCGGAATAGACCGTCTCGCCGAGGCTGCCGACGCGCCCGGCATCGCTCGACACGTTGATGATCTTGCCCGACCGGCGCTCCATCATGCCGGGCAGGAAGGCGCGGGTGAGCTTGATCGGCCCCATCAGGTTGAGCGCGATGATGCGGTCCCAGAAGCCCGGTTCGTTCTCGACGAAAGGCTGGACCTTGCCCCAGCCGGCGGCGTTGACGAGGACGTCGACGCGGTTCTCGAACGCCATGGCCGCCTCTGCGAAGTCGGCGATCGAGCGGTCGTCGGTCACGTCGAGCGCGATCGCGTCGGCGGCCAGGTTGCGCCGGCGCAGGCGCTGTGCCTCCGTCTCGGCCTTCTCCGCCGCGATGTCGCCGAAAATCGTATGGGCGCCCGCTTCGGCCAGGGCCTCGCCGATGGCGAGGCCGATGCCCGAGGCCGCACCGGTGACGACCGCCGTCATTCCATCGAGCTTCATGATGCCACTCGCTTTCCGTCGTCGCATGAGGTTGCCCCGTGCGCCGGCCGCCGCCGGTCGAGAAAGGCGGTCACCAGCGCCCGCGTCTCGGGGTGGTCGAGCAGGAGACGCGTTTCCTGCAGCTCGGCGAGGAAGCCCGCGCCCCCGCCTTCGTCCGCCTCGGCGAGGCAGCGCTTGCTCGCGGCCAGCGCCGCCATCGGCAGCGCGGCGACCGCGGCCACCAGCCGGGCACTGAAATCGGCGAGTTCCTGCGCGGCGACCGCCCATTGCACCATGCCCAGCGCCCGGCCGGTCGCGCCGTCGATCAGCTCGGCCGCCAGGATGACGCGCCGCGCGATGCCTTGCCCGCACAGCCGGGCGAGCCGCTGCGTACCGCCGGCGCCGGGCAGCAGGCCGAGCCTTACCTCCGGCAGGCCGAACCTGGCCTCGATCGAGGCGATGCGAAGGTCGCAGGCGAGCGCCAGCTCGAAGCCGCCACCGGCGGCGATGCCGCCGATTTCGGCCACCGTCACCTGCGGCAGCCGCTCGATCCGTTCGTAGAGCGCCTGCAATCGCCGAACCGTCGCGACCATGGCTTCCGGCCTGCCGGGGCCCGCGAAGGACGAGCGGATGAGGTCGAGGTCGGCGCCCGCGGAGAACACTTTTTGATCGCTGCGGATATGCAGGACGGCGATGTCGCGGCGCGCCTCGACGGCGTCGAGGAGGGCGCCAAAGCGATCGATCCACTCGTCGTTGATCGCGTTGACCGGCGGGCGCGACAGGGTGACGACGAGCGCCCGTCCGACCTGCTGGCTGCTGAGCATGGACA